>CATNDK010000016.1 GCA_950096585.1 Thalassococcus halodurans
TGGACGGCTCTGGCCTCAGCGAAACTCAGCTCTGCTTCAATAACTCCAGAAGAGACCTCCGGCATGACGAGCGAACAGGACGGCGGCCCGGACGTGGTTGGCCAGGGCGAGTACCGCTACGAACCTCTGCCCGGCTGGGACCAGTTGCCAGCCGGGTGGAATTACGGCGAGGTGGTCGGGGCGGCCACCGACTCGGCCGGGAATCTCTACGCCTTCAACCGCAGCGAACATCCGGTGATCGTCTACACGTCGGACGGCCGGTTCCTGGACAGCTGGGGCGAGGGCCAGTTCGTGACGGCAGGCAATGCGTCGCAACTGTCCGACGGCGCCGCCGCGCTTGTCATGATGGATGAGGCTGAGGCCGCCAAAGCGGGGTTAGAGCCGCTGGGACGTTACCTTGGATTTGCCGTCGCTGGCTGTGCGCCGGATGAGATGGGGATCGGCCCCGTCTTTGCCGTGCCGCGCCTGTTGGAGCGTCATGGTTTGACAGTCGATGATATCGACCTGTGGGAGCTGAACGAGGCTTTCGCCAGCCAGTTGATCTATTGCCGTCACCGTCTGGGCATCGACAACGACAAGCTGAACGTCAACGGCGGGTCGATTTCCGTGGGCCATCCCTTTGGCATGACGGGCGCGCGGATGACGGGGCATCTGATGATCGAAGGCAAACGCCGCAGTGCCAAGCTGGGCGTCGTCACTATGTGTATCGGGGGCGGTCAGGGGGCCGCTGGCCTGTTCGAAATTTTCTAAGAAGGAACATGGATCCATGGACCTAAGCTATACGCCGGAACAACTTGCCTTTCAGGACGAGGTGCGGAGTTTCCTGCAGGACAAACTGCCCGCGCATCTGTCCGATAAGGTCAAAGGCGGCAAACGTCTGGGCAAGGCCGACTATGAAGAATGGCACGCGATCCTGAATGAACGCGGCTGGCTGGCCGCGACGTGGGCGCCGGAATATGGCGGTACCGGATGGGACGCTGTGCAGCGCCATATCTTCGAGATGGAAACAACCGCCGCCGGTGCCCCGCGCATCGTGCCGTTCGGTTTGCACATGCTGGGGCCGGTTCTGCAGAAGTTCGGCAACCAGCAGCAAAAGGACTACTGGCTGCCGCGTATCCTGAACGGGGATGACTGGTGGTGTCAGGGCTATTCCGAACCGGGGGCGGGCTCGGACCTTGCCAGTGTGAAAACCACGGCGGTGCGTGATGGCGATCATTATGTAGTGAACGGTCAGAAGACGTGGACCACGCTGGGCCAATACGCCAACATGATCTTCTGCCTTGTGCGCACCTCGAAAGAGGGCAAGCCGCAGGAAGGCATTTCCTTCCTTCTGGTCGACATGGACACGCCCGGCGTCGAAGTGCGCCCGATTGTTCTGCTGGATGGTGAGGCCGAGGTGAACGAGGTCTGGTTCGACAATGTGCGCGTGCCGGTCGAAAACCTTGTGGGCGAGGAAAACAAGGGCTGGACCTATGCCAAGTATCTGCTGACCCATGAACGCACGAACATTGCGGGTGTGGGCTTTGCCCGTCAGGGGCTGGCGAATTTGCGGCGTATCGCTGGGTTGGAACAATCCGGCGGTCAGCCGCTGATCCAGAACCCGTTCTTTGCGGGGCGTCTGGCGCAGGTCGAAATTGACCTGATGGCGATGGCCACGACGAACCTGCGCGTGATCGCGGCGGCGGCGGCAGGCAATGCGCCCGGCGCGGAAAGTTCGATGCTGAAGGTCAAAGGCACGATCATCCGGCAAGAGATTAACGCGCTGACACGTCAGGCGATCGGCCCCTATGCCGCGCCGTTCGTGTCCGAGGAACTGGAGGCCGGCAGCAACGCCGATCCGGTGGGGCCGGAGTATGCGATGGCGGGCACGCAGGCCTATTTCAATAACCGAAAACTGTCGATCTATGGCGGCTCGAACGAAGTGCAGCGCCAGATCATCAGCAAAGCAATTCTGGGGCTGTGATTCATGAACTTTGAACTTACCGAAGAACGGCAGATGCTTCAGGACGGGCTGCGGCGCTATCTGTCTGAAAGTGTGACGCACGAAGGGCTGGCCGCTGCAACGGACAGCGATGCGGGGCATGATGCGGGCCTTTGGGCCGGTCTGGCCGAAATGGGTGTCATCGGCGCGTTGTTTTCCGAAGAGGACGGCGGTTTTGGCGGCGCGGGTTTCGACCTGAGCTTGGTGTTCGAGGAAACCGGCCGCGCCGGTCTGGTTGAGCCGTTGCTGGATGTGGGCGTGCTGTCGGGCGGTCTGATCGCGGCCTTGGGCAACGACACGCAGCGCGGGTTGGTCGAGCAGATCATCGGCGGTGTGGTGCAGGTGGCTTTTGCCCATGGCGAACCGAACAGCCGTTATGACCTGTCGCGGGTTGAGACGACGGCCAAGGCACAGGGCGATGGCTATGTCCTGAACGGGCGTAAGGCTGTGGTCGTCGGTGCGCCGTCGGCGCAGATGCTGATCGTGTCGGCGCGGACCTCGGGGAACGCGATGGATCAGGACGGGATTTCTTTGTTCCTTTTGCCTGCGGGTCACGACGGAATCGAGATGCGCAGCTATCCGTTGAACGGCGGGGGTCGCGCGGCCGAGGTGACATTGACGGATGTGACCGTTGGTGCCGATGCCCTGCTGGGTGCCGAAGGGCAGGCATTTGCCGCTTTGGAAGATGCTAATGCGCGTGCCACCTGCGCCATCGCCGCAGAGGCGCTTGGCTTGATGGAAACCATCAAGACCCTGACCACCGACTATCTGAGCCAGCGCAAACAATTCGGTCAGCCGATTGGCAAATTCCAAGTGCTGCAACACCGGATGGCCGATGTGCTGATCGAAATCGAACAGGCGCGGTCTGCGGTGATCAACCTTGCGGGCAATCTGGACGGTGATCGGGTGGAACGGGAACGTCATGTCTCGGCCACGAAAAACCTGATCGGGCGTGTGGCGCGCCAGGTGGTGGAAGAGTCGATCCAGATGCATGGCGGGATTGGCATGACGCAGGAATATGCGCTGTCCCATTTCGCCAAACGTCTGACCATGGTCGACCATCGCTTTGGCGATACGGATTTCCATCTGGAACGGTTCATCCGTCTGTCCGCAGCGTAAGTTGTGCTCAGTGCATCAGGGGAGGGTGCCATGACAAAAGCCGAACGGATTGACGATCTGCTGGCCCCGCATCTGGCGGGGCGGGGCGACGCGCTGGCGATGATCGACGCGGATGGAACGCCGATCACGTGGGACCAGTACGGCGCGATGATCGACCAGATGGAAGCCGCGTTGCGGGATCATGGTCTACAAGCGGGCGGGCGTCTGCTGGCCGTTGCGGAAAACGCGTCAGTTTTGCCCGTGGCGATCTTTGCGGCCAGCCGGATTGGCGCGTGGATCATTCCGGTAAACGCGCGGATGTCAGGATCCGAGCTTGCACGGATCGAGGCGCATTCTGATCCCGACCTAGTGCTGTATACTTCAGGTATATCAGCTGAAGCGGGCAAACACGCCGACGATGCTGCGGCCACGCCAGAGGCGCTTTTGGCAGGCCAAGTGCACTTCAAAACGCTGCGCTCTTCGTTGCCAAAGGGCGAACAGGATGTGGCGGTCGTTCTGTATACTACGGGTACAACGGGCGATCCCAAGGGGGTGATGCTGACCCATGGCAACCTGATCTATGCGGCTGTGGCCTCGGCGGGTTTGCGCAAATTGGTGGCGGAGGATCGTGTCTATGGCGCATTGCCGTTGACACATGTGTTCGGGCTGGCGTCGATGCTGATGGCCTCGACCCTTGTGGGGGCGACGATCCAGCTGGCCGCGCGGTTCACGCCCAAGGCGTTGTACGAGGCACTGGAAGGCGGGGTTACGGTTCTGCCCGCCGTGCCGCAGATGCACGCATTGTTGATGGCCTTTGCCGCAGAGCACGGACACAGCACGTTGCAGAACAGATCGCTGCGCTATGTGTCGTCAGGCGCCGCGCCCCTTGATCCCACGTGGAAACGCAAAGCCGAGGCGTTCTATGGCATCGCACTGCAGAACGGCTATGGCATGACGGAAACCACCGCGGGTGTCTCGGGCACGCAGCATCCTATCGGGCACCCCGATATTTCGGTGGGTCCGCCGCTGCCCGAGACGCTGGTCAGGCTGGACGAAACCGTCGGGTCCGAGGCCGGAGTGGGCGAGGTGCAGGTCAAAGGCCCGCAGGTGATGAAGGGTTATTTCCGCGCGCTTGATTTGACGGCGGCGGCGATCACCGAGGATGGCTATATGCGCACCGGCGATCTGGGCCGTATTGATGAAGAGGGCCGTTTGCACATCGTGGGGCGTAGCAAGGAACTGATCATTCGCGGCGGTTTCAACGTCTATCCGCCCGAGGTCGAAGCCGCGCTGAACGACCATCCGCAGGTGGTGCAATCGGCTGTGATTGGCCGGACGGTTGAGGGCAACGAAGAGGTGCTGGCCTTTGTGCAGGTGGGTCCTACGGCGGATGTCACGCCCGCCGATCTGACTGCCTTCGTGGCCAACACCCTGTCAGCTTACAAACGCCCCAGCCGGATCATCCTGACCGATGTCTTGCCCGCGACGGCGACGGGCAAGATCCTGAAACATCGTCTGCTGGATCACTTTGCAGCGGAACTGGCGCAGGTCGAGGCCTAGAAACCGGCAAGGTCCTTATGCGCGTGGCTCGTGAACCCGTCGGTGTCTGTCATGGTGACATCCACCGATTGGGTTTGCGCAGGCACCGATAGGCTGACGCGGGGGTTTTCCGAAAGGGAAATCGATCCCGTCATGCCCACATAGCCACCGCCGTCCAGATCGATCTGGACGTCTTCGACATAGCGCATCGGGACGAACAGCAGGGTGATCTGATCCATCTGCATGCCCGAATTCGACGGGTGCGAGATATCCAGATCAAGCTGGCGTTGCCGCTGGCTGAGCGCGGTCAGCTTATCCAGCGCGCCGCCGGATTTCAGGGAGTCTACGCCGATGGTCATATTGCCGAGCGTTGCCAGCGCCTCTTCCATATCGGTTCCCGGCGGGGCGGCGCAGGCGCCTTGGCCAGAGGTCTTCACAAACCCCTCGATCACATAAAGCGCGCCATCGGTGGTTTCGGCGACGACATGCAGCGGGGTGGGGCCGTTGACGCGCATGGTGACGTCGAAAAAGAACCGCTCCTGCGGTTGATCCATTTCGAATACCGCAGACACGGGCATCGGGTTTTCATCCAAGACCACAGTGATTTCGCCCAGCCGTTTGCCAACAGGGGCCGCGACATGGGCGGCGATCTGGGTGCGGCCATCGTCGGGCGTTCGGTAAGGCACATCCAGCGCGATCACCTGCGTGCCGTCCAATAGCGCCTTATCGCCATAAAGCTGCGCGCGGACATTGTCCCAGCTTTCCCCTGCGATGGCTGGCAATGCGAGCGCGGTGAATGCGGTGGTTAGTAGAAGTCCCTTCATTCTAGTCCTCCCCTAAAATGAACACGCCAAAGGCGCGTGGACCGTCCCCCGTTTCTATATCGCCGGTAATCTCTAGGGTTTCGGCGTCGATCAAGGTGACGGTATTTTCAAACCAGTTTGCCACAACAATGGTGGCTTCGTCTTCTGTGGCGTCAATGCCTTCGGGATATTCGCCGCCCTCGATGGTTTTGATGGGTTCCAAGGTGGTCAGGTCGATGACGGTGATGGTGTTTTCGTATTGGTTGGTGACAAAGGCGCGGCCTTTGGCAAAGGCGACGCCATAGGGGCGTTCGCCCACAGGAACGGTTGCGATGATGTCGCCTGTGTCGGGGATGATGACCGATACATCGTTGGTGCCGACATTGCCGACAAACAGCCGGTGCTGATCATCAAAGCGCAGGCCATAGGGCCGGACGCCCACAGGCACGACTTTGTGCAGGTCCAGCGTTTCGGCGTCGAAGATCGACACCTGGTCTGAATCCCTGTCGGCCGAGGCCATCCAGCGGCCATCATCAGACACCGCGATGCCCGAGGGCGAAATGCCGGTTGCCAGTTCCGCCTGCACTGTCAGCGTTGCGCCATCCAGCGCCCAAAGCCGTGTGTTGAACCAGTCCGAGATAAACAGCCGGTCGCGAGTGGGGTCATAGGCGATGCCGGTCGGGCCGCCATCCAGCGTGACACTGGCCTGTTTGGTCATGGTGGCGCGGTCAAAGCGGCGTACCGTCTTGGCGTCGGGCGAAACGGTAAAGATATGTGTTCCGTGAACCGCCACGCCTGCCGGTTGGCCGGGCAGGGGAATTCGGTTGATTTCTGTGCCTGCGCTCAGGTCCAGAACGCTGAGTTCCTCGCCATTCTGGTTGGTCACAAAGGCAATGTCCCCCGCAGCCGGTAGGGCCGCGAGGGACAGGATCAGGCAAAGGGCCTTAGGAATTCGGGGCACCGAACTTCTCGACCAATGCATCAAGACCTTGCTGGTATACGCCTGTGACGGCGTTGATCGCGGCCTCGTCGCTTAGTTCGGGCGGCGGATCGTTGTTCGGGTAGCCGCGATAGAACGCGCCACGCCATTCCACGATCGAGCCACCGCCATCACGGGGTTTGACCGTCAGGTGCGACGAATAGTTGGTGACCGGAAGAACTTCGACGGCGACGTCGGTGATCCGGTAAGAGTACGACATCTTTTCATCGCTGAACTTATACAGAACCTCTGCGATGGTCGGGCCGTCCGCAGCGCCAAGGCTTAGAACGCGAGTTGCGTCCAGCTCATTGCCGCCTTCACCGTTGGTGGCGGCGACAGCGGGATGCCAGGACATGTCCTGAAAGTTGCCGATTGCGGCCCAGACCTCGGCGGGTTCGGCGGCCACTTCTGTGGTCAGCGTCACCTTTTGCCGTGTGGGCCCGTGGGCCATGGCCATGGCGGGCAGCAGAAAGCCCAGGACCGCCATGAGAATTGAAAATCGTTTCATTGTTCTTCTCTGTCTCCTCGTCAGTTGAAGAATGCATTTTTCAGGATGTAGCGCATGCCCCGAGCCCATGCCTCGTCGTTGTTGGCGCGGATATCGACAACCCGTCCCCGTACCATGTTCCCTGTCGCGGCATCGCGCAACTGCAGGTTCATGGAAAGGATCAGGTTCGACACCTTCTGCACCTCACCGACAAGTGAATACTTGGCCCCCAGTTTGACCGCGATCCGCGAATCACAGCCGTAGCATTTCGCCAGATTGACGACGCGATTGATGTCTTCCTCGGCGGGTGTGAGATCAACAAAGGTCAGACCTGCCTCGGAAAACCAGTCGCGCACCATGTCTTCCAGTATCTCGATCCGTGCGAATTCCGCCGGATCAGGGCCATATGTTTGGGTTTGCAGCGATTCATCCAGATATGTGATGCCGAAGAACGCAACCTTTGCACTGTGATCAAAGTCAGGCTGGGCGGGCTGTTGCGCCGCCACAATAGGTGCCAGACAGGTCAGGAAAAAGGCCGCGATCCACTTCATATGGGTCATGGTGAAACTCGGGGCCTTGGGCTTCAATGCTCCAAAAGTATCGGTTCACGTATGCGTGGTGTGTGGCACAGTCAACGCAGCCGTCGTTAGAACGGCAAGGGAGGAAAATTTGCAACGCATCCTGATGGTGTTTCTTGCGGCCCTTATGTGGGGCGGCATGTCGAATGATTTGGCGGCTTTGGAAATCAAGGCGGCTGTGCTGCGGATTGATCCCCCGCGCCTTGCGCCGATTTCGCGGTTCGAAAAATTCCCAGAAGACAATGGCTTTGCCGGTGCGCAACTGGCGGACGAGGATAACGGCACTACGGGGACATTCCTTGGCCATACGTATGAGACAATGATGGTTGCCGTGCCGCCGGAAGAGGCCGATGCCGCGCTGGATGCGATCCTGGCCGACGGTATCAGGTTCATCATTCTGATGGCCGATGATGCGGATCTGACCCGACTGGCGGACCGCGCTGCACAGGATGGAGCGGTGGTGTTCAACGCGCAGGCCGAGGGCGTTGCACTGCGTGATAATGAATGCCGCGCAAACGTTTTGCATGTGGCACCATCGCGCGCGATGCGGGCCGATGCGGTGGCGCAGTTTGCCTTGTGGAAACGCTGGCCGCGCTGGTTCCTGATCCACGGATCGAACCCCGAAGATCAGGCTTTGGCCGATGCCTATCGCCGTGCGGCCAAGAAGTTTGGCGGGCGTATCGCAGAAGAGCGTGAGTTCGAAGACACCGGCGGATCGCGTCGCACCGATACGGGCCACGTGCTGGTCCAGCGTCAGTTGCCGGTCTTTACCCAAGATGCTGACGACCACGAGGTGGTGATCGCCGCCGATGAATCCGATGTGTTCGCGCCGTACCTGCCGTTCCATTTGTGGACACCGCGCCCTGTGATGGGGGCGGCGGGTCTGCGGCCCGTGACGATCCACGGCGCACACGAGGCTTGGGGTGCCACCCAGTTTCAGCGCCGGTTCGAGGAACTGACAGGCCGCTACATCCGTGAAGAGGATTATCAGGTCTGGTTGTCCCTGCGCGTGCTGGGCGAGGCCGTGATCCGGACCATGTCGAACGATCCGCAGACCATTCTGGACTATGCGATCAGTGATGAATTCGAACTGGCGGCCTTCAAGGGTGTGCCAGTGACGTTTCGGCCTTGGAATGGTCAGTTGCGCCAGCCAATTCTGCTTTATGACGGGCGGATAACAGTCAGCGTGTCGCCGCAGGACGGGTTCCTGCATCAGGTTTCGCCGCTCGATACGCTCGGGTTGGATAAGCCCGAATCTTCTTGCACCGCTTTTAACTGATTGGAGATTACCGTGATGAAATCGTTGTTTTTGTCTGCGGCTTTGGCATCCGTGGTGGCGATGCCTGCCATGGCGAACAAGGCGTTCGTGTCGAACGAAAAGGGCAACACGGTCACTGTGGTGGATACCGACACTTGGGAAGTTTTGGCCGAGTTTGATGCGGGCAACCGACCCCGCGGCATCACCATCAGCCCCGATGGCAAAAAGCTGTATGTGGCGGCATCAGATGATGACACGGTCCGAGTGTTCGATACCGAGACGTATAAGGAAATCCACACGCTTCCGTCCGGGCCGGATCCCGAATTGTTCGTACTGCATCCCAGCGGCAACCCGCTGTATATCGCGAACGAGGACGACAACCTTGTGACCGTGACGGATACGGAAACGCGCACCATTCTGGCCGAGGTGCCGGTGGGCGTGGAACCCGAAGGCATGGGGATTTCGCCGGATACCAAGTTCGTGGTGAACACCTCTGAAACCACCAACATGGCGCATTTCATTTCGACCGAAGACTATAAGATCAAGCACAACGTGCTGGTCGATCAGCGGCCGCGCTATGCGCAGTACACCGATGACGGTAAGCGCTTGTTCGTAACGTCTGAAATCGGCGGCACGGTCACGGTGATGGATATCGATGCGGAAGGCGCGCCGACCGTTGCGGGCAAAATCAGCTTTGACGTGCCCGGCGTTCTGCCGGAATGGCTGCAGCCTGTGGGCCTGAAAGTGACAGCGGACGGGTCCAAAATTTTTATCGCGCTCGGGCCTGCGAATCGCGTGGCGGTTGTGGATGGCGCGACGCTTGAGGTGAAGGATTACATTATCGTCGGTCAGCGCGTGTGGCAGTTGGGGTTCACCCCCGACCAGAAGTACCTACTAACGACCAATGGCAATTCCAACGACATCACTGTTATCGATGTTGAAAAGGAAAAGGCCATCAAATCTGTACAAGTCGGACAACAGCCTTGGGGCGTTGTTGTTAGCCCCAACTAATTTCATTGGAGGAGAAATACCATGAAAACACTTATGACTTCCGCGCTTTGTCTGACACTTGCGGCACCGGTCTTTGCAGCCTCTCATGAAGAGGAAGCCTCCGAAGAGGTTGTTGCACAGATCATGGAATTGCTTGCAGCGCAGCAGTGCGAAATGGACCCCGATGATATCGAGGTTGAAGAAGACGGTTACGATCTGGATGATGTCATCTGCGCAGGCAGTGGTCAGCAGGACATCAAGCTTGATCTGGACCTGAATGAAGTGAGCCGCCGTCAGGAATAACCTGACGCGCAGGCACCATCACCCGTGGGAGGAAACGTGATGAAACATTTTCTGACAAGACTGGGCGCAACGGCGGTTGCCGTGGCCATGGCAGGCGCGGCGTTCGCGCAGGATCTGCCGACAGTTCGTGCAGCTGTCCTTAAGATCGGAACGGTCAACTGGGAACTGGCGACGATTGTCGAAAACGGTCTGGACGAAAAGCACGGCTTCAAGCTCGAGGTGATGCCCTACGCAGACAACGGCGCGACCCGTGTCGCCGTAGAAGGCGACGAAGCCGATATGGCCGTCGCCGACTGGATCTGGGTCGCGCGTCAGAACGCCGATGGCAAGGATTACGTCGTTGTGCCGTACTCCAAGGCCGTGGGCGGTATCGTGGTGCCCAAGGACAGCACAGCCACAAGCCTGAAGGATCTGGAAGGCGGCAAGATCGGTATTGCCGGTGGTCCGCTGGACAAAAGCTGGCTGATCCTGCGCGCCTATGCGCAGCAGGAATACGGTATGGATCTGAAGGCAGACACCGAACAGGTGTTCGGTGCCCCGCCGCTGATTTTCAAATCCGGTCTGGGTGGTGAATTGAGCGGCGCGATCAACTTTTGGCACTTCCTTGCCAAGATGAAAGCCGCCGGCATGAAAGAGCTATTGTCGGTTCAGACCGCTGCCACGGAATTGGGCCTGAACACCGATACGCCTTTGTTGGGCTACTTCTTTAAGCAAAGCTATCTGGATGCGAACCCGGGTCTGGCGCAGGCGTTCTATAACGCAAGCCGCGACGCCAAGGATTTGCTGGCCTCTGACCCTGCCGCATGGGAGGCCGTGCGTCCGCGTATGAACGCCAAGACAGACGCGCAGTTCGAACAGCTTAAGAATGACTGGCTGGCCGGTGTGCCTGCGCGTGGTCCGGTAGATGCCGAAGGCGCGGAGGCGTTCCTGAATGTTATGTTCGATCTGGGTGGTGCCGATCTGGTCGGTGGTGCATCCACTGTGCCCGAGGGTCTTTTTGCAGCCGTAGAATGATCCCTCTGGATGACTGAAAGCAGGCTTGTTCCGGCGTTTTCGCTGATTGCGCTATTGGGTCTTTGGATCGTGGCCGCCGCTATTTCCGGCGATCCCACGGTCCTTCCCCAGCCTTGGGCGTTGATCACACCTTTCACGCAAGAGGTCGCGTCGGGCGAGCTGCCATATCATCTGTTCCAAACGCTGATCCGCGTCCTTTGGGCCTTTGCACTGGCTATGGGCGTGGGGATCGCGCTTGGCCTGATCATGGGGCGGTCCGAACGGATCAACCGCTGGCTGGACCCGTGGTTGGTGGTGTTTCTGAACCTGCCTGCGCTGGTCCTGATCGTGCTGTGCTATCTGTGGATCGGGCTGAACGAAACGGCGGCGATCGCGGCGGTGACGTTGAATAAAATTCCGAACGTGACAACGGTGATCCGAGAAGGGGCGCGTGCGACCTCGCGTGATCTGGATGCCATGGCGCAGGTCTATCGCATGTCGCGCTGGACCAAGCTGCGCCATGTGACCCTGCCGCAGATGGCACCTTTCATCGCGGGCGCGGCGCGCAACGGGGTGGCCGTGATCTGGAAGATCGTTCTGGTGGTCGAATTTCTGGGTCGCTCGTCTGGCGTCGGCTTTCAGATCCACCTGTATTTCCAACTGTTCGATGTGGCGATGGTGCTGGTCTATGCGTTCTCGTTCATCTTTGTGATGTTGGCGGTCGAATGGCTGTTGCTGCAACCATGGGAACGGCGCGTGCGCCGCTGGAGGGCCGCATGATCAGCGTCGACATCCAGCAGAAATCCTATGGCGATACCCAGATTTTGGGCCGCGTTGCGTTCCAGATCCCCAAGGGCGAAACGGTCGCCATACTGGGGCCATCGGGCGTGGGAAAATCAACGCTGTTGCGGATCGTGGCCGGCATTGATCCCGATTATCAGGGCACCGTTGCGCGGCCGGACAAAATGGCGATCGTGTTTCAGGAACCCACGCTTTTGCCGTGGCGGACGGTGTTGCAGAACATCACGCTGGTGCACCCTGATCTGTCCGAAAACGCGGCCATGCGGATGCTGAAAAAGGTGGGCATTGCCGATAAGGCCCATCTGTTTCCGGGTCAGACTTCGCTGGGCCAGCAACGTCGTCTGGCACTGGCGCGCGCCTTTGCCGGTCAGCCGGATTTTCTGATCATGGACGAGCCTTTCGTGTCGCTTGATCCGGAAACCGCAGACACGATGCTGGGCCTGACCGAAACGCTGATCGCGGAAACCGGACCTGCGGTTTTGTTTGTGACCCATGCACGGGAAGAGGCCACGCGACTGGCCGATAGAATTCTGGAATTGCGCGGCCAACCGGCAGTGTTGGCGCCTCATTTGGTAGAAACGGGAGAGATACCATGAAGAAGATTTTTGCAGCTGTGACGGCTTTGGCGATGGGCGCGGCGGGTATGGCGGCCGCGCATGATTTCGGTTTTGCGGGCGTTCTGTCGAACACAAACAAAGGCGAGATGCCGGGGATAACTCTGGCCTTGGGCAAGCCGCTGGCGGACGGTCCGATCACGCTGAATTCGGGCATGGTGTACGAGTTGGAGATTTACGCGGACGGCTCTGGCGAACTGGCGCTGGAAGGGTCGGGCTTTTTCCGTGCGATCTGGGTCAATGAGGTCGTGGTGAATGGTCTGGAAATCCGCCCCTTCGGTCTGGAATCCGTGGAATTCGACGAAGAAGGCACGATGGAGATCGAGTTTCTGGCGATCAAACCGGGTCGTTATTTCCTGAAAATCCCGGGCTCGAACGGTGAAAGCCAGCGGGTGGATATCAACATTCAGTAAGCGCTACAGAAACAGGCGTGCGATCAGCGGGGCGAGAAGGGCGGTGAGGACCGCGTTAAGCCCCATGCCGATCCCTGAAAACGCGCCCGCTGTGGAATTGATGCGAAAGGCATGCGCCGTCGCGATCCCGTGGGCGGCGACGCCAACCGCAAAGCCCCGCGCGCGCCAGTCGGTGATTTTCAAAGCGTTCAACATGGGCGTGGCAATGATCGCGCCGGAAATACCGGTCAGGATCACCAAGACTGCTGTCAGCGTAGGCTGCCCGCCAATGGCCTCGGATACACCAAGCGCCACGGGGGCGGTAGCCGATTTCGGGGCAAGCGACATAAGCGTTTCGCCGGTGATGCCCATGGCTTTGGCAATGCCTAGGGCGGTGATGATTGCGGTGAGCGATCCGGCAAACAGCGCGGCAATCATCGGGACCAGGGCGGCTTTGACCTTGGGCAGATTGTCATAAAGCGGTAGCGCCAGCGCGACAGTGGCCGGCCCCAACATAAAATGCACAAACTGAGCGCCCTCGAAATAGGTCGCATAGGGTGTGCTGGTGACCCAGAGAACCAAGGCGATCAGAATCACCGCCATCAGAACCGGATTGGCCAACGCATGCCGTCCGGCTTTGCCCGCCGCCCAGTCCGAGATGGTGTAGGCGACCAGCGTCGTGGTCAGCCACAGCAATGGCTCCTGCGCGAGATAGGACCAGAGCAGAACCGCGTCATTCATGGCGTTGCCCCATGAGCCGCGCGAAAAGGACGAAGGTCAACACAGCGGCCAGAATGGCCAGCGCGGTGCTGACGATGAGTGCCACGATCAGGCCAATCCCGTTGGTGCCAAACGTGCCCAGATGCGCGATGACGCCCACGCCCGCAGGCACAAAGAGCAGCGACAGATGCGCCAAAAGGCCATTGGCGGCAACGCGGATGACCTCGGCCAGTTTGGGGAAAATCAGCAGAGCGATGAAAAGCGCGGCCAGACCGATCACAGGACCCGGAACAAACAGATCAAGCCCCCGCGAAAGGCTTTCGCCCGCAAGCTGGAACAGCAGCAATATGGAAATGGCGCGGATCATATGGGGATCAGTCCCTATTTCCGCGCGGAACGCAATCCAAATGCGCGGCTGCGCCGCACTGGTCATCTCGTCCTTGGGCCTTTGGCCCGCGTCCTCGGGTTTGGCGCCCGGAACAGATGTATTTTCTGTCCATAATTGCCTTGGGGGAATTGGCCAAAGGCCAAGGGGGCAAAGCCCCTATGCGCCCAACTGGATCACTTGCCCGCCCGCTGCGTTGGCGTCGTCGATATCGTGGGTCACCATAACGACCGGCAGGTGTTTCTTTCGTGCATGATCGAAGGTCAGGTCGCGGATCTGGGCGCGGCGGTCTGTGTCGAGGCCTGAGAACGCTTCGTCTAGCAGCAGCGCCTTTGGGTCGGACAGGAGAACCCGCATCAGCGCGCCACGTGCCTTTTGACCGCCAGAAAGCGTGGCGGGATCGCGGGTTTCAAAACCTTGTAGCCCGACGTCGCTCAGCGCGGTTTCAATGGTCTTCTGTCGCTCGGACTTGGTGCCGCCACGCAGGCCGAACGCAAGGTTTGCGCCGACACTCAGGTGGGGGAAGAGCAGGTCGTCCTGAAAGAGGATTCCGATTTTGCGGTGTTCCGGGGGTTGGCTCGTGACGTCGTAGCCATCCAAGACCACCTGTCCCGTTGCCGTGAAAGCGGGGGCAAGGTGGCCGGTGAGGAAGGACAGAAGCGTCGATTTTCCGGACCCCGACGGGCCCATGACCGTCAGGATTTCGCCCGGGCCTACCTGCGCATCGATTTGCAGTAGGGGCTGTCCGTCCCGGTAGATTTCGACGGCTTTCAGGTGCAGTCCGTTATCCATGAAGCCCCTTTCTGTTCCGCCACATCCAGTAGGGCAGAAGCGTTGCGATGGCAAAGGGGGCGATGACGGCCAAGGTTTGCGCGACGCCAAAGGCCCCGATCGCGCGACGGTCGCCGCCCGAGCTGAGCGCGACGGCTTCGGTCGTCAGTGTTGCGACCCTGCCACCCCCTGCCAGAAGGGTGGGCAGGTACTGCCCGACGCTGACGGCAAAGCCGACGGCGGCGGCAGTCAGGATCGGGCGGAGGAGCATGGGCAGGCGGAGTGTGAACAGAACGCGTGTGGGCGAGGTGCCGAGGCTGCGGGCGATGGTGTCGATCCGCGGGTCCCAGTTGCGCCATGGGTCGGTGAGGGACAGGAACACGTAAGGCAGGACAAACACCACATGCATCAGGCTGACGGGCCAAAAACCCGAGGTCGCGCCTGTGATCAACAGCGCCGTTTGCACCCCCGGCAAGAAGGCGATCTGCGGGATCAACAAAGGCGCGTAAATCAGCCAGAGGCCCTTTTGCGACAGGCTGCGACCTGTGCGGTGTTCGGCCTCAAGGCAGGCGATCACCAGCGTTACGGCGACTGCCACGGATAGGGCTGCGATCAGAAGGGTGGTGATCAGGCTGTCGCTGATATCCGGCCAGTGGCGGGCCCAGTTCTTGGGCGTCAGGGATTGGGGGAGCGCATCGGGGTAGCCCCAGAAACCAGCAAAGCTCCAGACGCCAAGGCAGAGCAGGCCGAGCAGTACCGAAAGTGCAGAGACTGTGCCCAAGGTGATGCCAAGGGGCCGCGCTGTTTTATCAAGGCGCAGGTTGCGTGCGCCGCGTTCCACCCACGCCAGACCCAAGCGGGCGGTGATGCGTTCGCCGATCCACCAGACCCCGAGCGCCGCGATCACCAGTGCCAGTTGCCAGAGCGCTGCGGCGCTGGCGATCAGGCGTTTGGACAGGTCGGGATCGGACATCCATTTCACCACCTGAACCGACAAGGGCGGGGGTGTTGTGGGGCCGAGGATCATGGCGACGTCGACGACCGACATGGAGTAGGCAAGCACAACCAGCACAGGCAGGTGGATCTGGGCGTAGATCACCGGAAAGACCGATTTCAGCCATCCGCTGACGCGTCCGTATCCCAACGATTGCGCGACGCGCATCCGTTGGGTGCTGGCGCTTTGGCCCTTGGCGGCCAACGCCATGAGCAGCAGAAACGGCACCTCTTTGGTCACAAGGCCCAAGGTCAGCGCGATGCCCAAAGGGTCTTGGGTGATCAGCACGTCAGGGGGCCTGTCCCAGCCTGTCAGCCAAGGCGAGATCATGCGGGCGATCCAGCCGGAAGGGGCGATCAGGAAGGCGATGCCAAAGGCAGTCGCGGCGTGGGGGACGGACAGCAGCGGGGAAAGCAGCGTCTCCAACCAGCGGAGGGCGCGGGTGCCGGACCAACCGGCCATCAGAAGCGTGACGATGGCCAAGGACAGAAAGGTCGCGGCAAAGCCCGTCGTGACAGACAGGCGCGTGGCCGCCCATATGCCGTTCCATGCAAAAAGGTCGGTGAAGGGGGCGATTGAAAATGCGCCCAGACCAGCAGCCGGTAGATAGCCAAAGGCGGGCAGCACAGTGCCAAAAAGCCCCGCCAGAACGGGGCCGATCATGATGATCAGGGTCAGAAGGGGCAGCGCGCCCCAGAAAGACCGCGCCGTCGATGCGGGGCGCCTGACGGCGCGGTCTGTCATGTTAGAGGCCCACGCTTACTGGCCCGCGCCGTAGCGTTCGGTCCATTCCTGCGTGATGCGCGTCATCCACGAGCCGTGGGGTTCGGGCTGAACCGTGCCAAGCTCGGCCGGGCTGAGCGTGGCGATGCCCAGATCAAGGTTGGCAAAGGCGTTGCGCTCGTCCTCGGACAGTTTGGCCATGTCCAGAACGGTGCCGTAGCCAAGGATGCTCGGGTCTTGCGCACGCAGCTGTGCCTCGGGCGACATCAGGAAGTTGGCGACAACCATCGCGCCTTCTTTGGAGCCGGAGTTGTAGGGCACGGCCACGAAGGATGCGTTGCCCAATGTGCCAGCCTCAAGAACAAAGGTGCGCACGGTGTCGGGCAGTTGGTTGTTGGCGATTGCGGTCGATGCCTCGCCGGGACTGAAGGAAATCGCCAGATCGATCTCGTTATCGGCCATAAGTTGTAGTTGCGCAGGGCCGGTTGCCGGATAGGCCTGACCCTGACGCCAAAGGACGGGCGTCAACGCATCCAGATAGTCCCAAAGCGGGGCGGTGACGGCGGCGAAGTCGGCCTCGTCCACCGGTTTGGCCAGTACGTCGTTATCATCGGTCAGTTCGATCAGAACCTGTTTCAGGAACGTCGCGCCAAGGAAATCCGGCGGCTGGGGGTAGGTGAAACGACCGGGATTGGCCTGCGCCCATTCCAGCATCGCCTCGGCCGTGGGCAGTGTCGCGTCCATATCGGCGGTGTCGTACATAAAGACGACCTGTGCCATGGCCCAAGGGCTTTCATAGCCTTCGACCGGAACGGTGAAATCGGTCTGGACCGTTTTGCCGTCCACATCGACGTACTGCCAGTTGGGCAGGTCTTCGGCGAAGGGGCCGAACAGCAGATCGGCCTCCTTCATTGAGGCGAAGTTGGCACCGTTAATCCAGATCATATCGACGGCGCTGTCGTCATCCTGACCGGCCTGCTTTTCTGTCAGAACACGGGTGACCGCATCTGCGGTGTCGGTCAGTTTCACATGTTCCAGCGTGACGCCGTAATCTTCAGACACTCGATCACCGACCCATGCGATGAAATCGTTTGTGGCGGTCGAGCCGCCCCATGCGTGCCAATACACGGTCTGGCCCTTGGCGGCGCTGGTGACGGCGTCCCAGTCGGCGGGATCGGTTTCGGCAATCGCCGCCATCGGCAGGCCAAGCGAGGCCAGCAGGGGCAGGGCGGTCAGAAGGGTTTTCATAAGCACTCCTTAAACGTCTTGGAAAATCTCGCGCGCGGCCCAGATGCGCAGCGCTGCGGTGGCAAAGCAGAGAATGGCAAAGACCCACGCCAAGGGGGCAAAGGCCCATGGCATCAGGCAAAGGGCCACAAAGAACAGGATGGTTTCTGTCCCTTCCAGCAGGCCATTCGAATAATAAAGCGATTTCGACCCTTGGGCCGAGGTTTCCATCCCGCGTTTTTCAGCGAGGATGGCAAAGCCCAGAAAGCTGGCGGCGTTGAAGTAGAACGACAACAGCAGGACCGCGCCCGCAATGGCGTTGTCGGTGGGGTTCAACACCACAAAGCCCACAGGCACCGCGCCGTAGAACAGGAAATCGCTGGCGATATCCAGATAACCGCCAAAGTCGGTTTTATGTGTGGCCCGTGCAATGGCCCCGTCCAGCCCGTCGGCCAGACGGCTGGCCAGAAGGGGGATCAAGGCGGCAAGCGGCGCGCCTTGGGCGATCATGACGGCAGACAGCAGGCCCAGCACCAAGCCGATCAGCGTGACGACGTTCGCACTGATGCCGGTTCTGGCCAAGGTGCGGCCAAGGGCATTCAGCGGCGGGTCGATGATCTGGCGGGCGCGGGCGTCAAGCATTCGGGGTCTCTGGGACGGTTTCGGGCATAAAGACACAAGGATGTCGTTTGTTGCAATTCTTCATACGAGAACGTGAACACCCTGCGATTATAAGAGGTTGGGCGATTTGCGGACTTGGCAAGGGGCACGGGCATGTTCCGGCAGTCTTTGGTTCGTGTTGCTCATGGCCTTGCAGGCCCGTATATGCGGGACGACCAAAGGGACGGAAAAGGCACACTCCAGAATGGCATGGCTTCCGCGCCTCACGCGCGCTCAGATGCGGATTGTGCAATTGGCCGTCAGTTTCGGCCTGCTGTTCATTCTGTTTCATGCTGTCGACGGGGCCGAGGCAATGCGCATCCTGCGCCGCGCAGATCTGGGTCTTTTGGCCTTGGCGTGGCTGATCATGGGGCTGCAAACGGTGTTGTCTGCGGTCCGGTGGAAGCTGATCGCGTTCAAGCTGGGCCAGCGGTTCACGTGGAAAACCGCCGTGTCGGAATATTACCTGAGCCAGTTCATCAACCAGTCGCTGCCCGGTGGAATGATCGGCGACGCGGGCCGCGCCTATCGTGCGCGTCACCATGCGGGGTTGGTCAAAGCAGGTCAGGCGGTGTTTTTCGAACGCGCCGCGCAGCAGGCAGGCATCTTCTTTTTCTTCCTTGCCGCGTTCATCATCACAACGATCCTGCCCGGTGGATTGTCATGGCCTTTGTGGCTGAATTCGATCGTGACGCCTGCGGTTCTGATCAGCCTTGGTTTGCCGGTGGTGTTCTGGCTGGGATGGCAGTTGCCAGGCCCGCAGAAACGCGCCCTTGATAACATGTGGCAGGCGGTGATTGCGTCGATGTTAAAGGGCAAGGCATTGCCGGTGCAGGTGGTTCTGAGCCTGTTGACCGCGCTTTGCAATATCGGGGCGTTTTACCTGTGTGCCTTGGCGACAGGGACGGATTTGCCAATGGCTGCGACCTTCGGGTTGGTGCCGTTGATCCTGTTCATGATGCTGGTGCCGGTGACGGTATCGGGCTGGGGTGTGCGCGAAGGGGTGGCGGCAGCGCTGTTCCCGATCACAGGCGCGACTGCGTCCGCTGGGCTGGCCGCGTCGATTGCCTTTGGTCTGGTGTTTTTGGCCGCTGTTCTTCCCGGTGTGATCGCGATCCTGAAGCGCAAGCACTAGGGCCTATTTCAGGTTCAGTCCCTTCAGGAAAATATCCAGACCCAGCTCAAACCGCGCCATGATTTCCGACGGGTCGCGGTTTTTCTGTAGGATCAGCGCATCCATAGGCGACGGGCGCACCATATCCGCCAGAAGCTCGGCCATTTGTAGGGTGTCGTCGATCTGTGCTTCGCCCCGTTCGTTGGCGCGGTCCAGTTCGGCCTTGATGCGGGTCCGGATCACGGGAAGCGAGCGGGAAAAGATACGCTCGGCCATTTCGGGCTGATCGACGGCGTCGATGATGATGGTGCGAAGGATTGCGATGGGCAGCGACAGGCTGCTTTCGTCAGGCGTCAGTAACAGGCGCAGACGTTCGGCCAAAGGCAGTTCGGTTTCTGTGGGCGTCAGGTTGCTGACGATCCTGTTCACGCGGCGTTCGGTATAGGCCTCGAGCATATCGGCGCGGTCTTCGAACACGGTATAAAGCGTGCGTTTCGACATCCCTGCCGCTTTGGCAACGGCGGACATCGTAAGTCCGGCCATGCCGTCCTGATTGTACACGGCTTGCATCGCATCAAGGATCTGATCCCGACGGTCCGCTGGATCGCACACCGGAGGACGACCGCGGCGGGGTTTGTTCGCTGCCATGGTTGTCATGCTGTGTGTGCTTTCGAGTTGGGCACGACTAATCTTTTCAAAAACCGGTAAGTTCGCGTCATAAAACCGTTGATAAACCTTTCTACGTGGGTTTGTACCTAGCACAAAGGGCCTATAAGTCAGCAAATTCGATCTGCTGACTGGTTTTTGCGGCATATCGTTCCCAAATGCAAAAACAGGCAATGATAAAAGGGCTTTGGTGTGGAATTCGGACCGATTTTGATCTGGCGCGGCGCAGACAGCGACAATGTGTCATTGGCCGCGGTGGTGTCATTACGGTCAGAAAACGCGCCGTTGGGCTTTTCGGTCGGGGACGTGCCTGTTGATCCCAAACGCTTGGCGGAAATCGACGGGCATGTGATCTGGCGGTTCGATTTTGCCCTGCCCGTTGGGCAGGTGGCCGAATACGTCTATGGCGATCAGACGTTTCCGGTCGAAACCCGTTATGATGGAGATCTGAACATCGGATTTGTTTCCTGCAACGGGCAGGAAAACGGTGATCTGGAACGTGATCCCGAAGAACGCAACCTGATGTGGAACGATCTCGCGGCGCGAGCCGATGCGATGCCCTATCATCTGATGCTGCACGGTGGGGATCAGGGGTACGCTGACGAGGTGACGAACGCGCACAAACTGACCCGC
>CATNDK010000017.1 GCA_950096585.1 Thalassococcus halodurans
TCAAAGCGGCCACAATTGCGTCTTGAAAAGCCTCTGGATCGCAGAGGTTGGTCTCAATTTTCACAATCATTTCATCCATTTCGCCATTTCGGGTGGCGACAATCCGCGCACGGTCGATGGCGTCGTGACTTCCGACCAGTTGCGCGACCTGTTCCGGGCGCACAAACATGCCTTTGATCTTGGTTGTCTGGTCTGCACGCCCCATCCAGCCCTTGATCCGCATGTTGGTGCGGCCGCAGGGGCTTTGGCCCGCCAGAACGGCGCTCATGTCGCCGGTGGCAAAGCGGATCAGCGGGTAATCGGGGTTCAGCGTGGTGACCACAACCTCGCCCACTTCGCCCTCGGCCGCAGGATCGCCAGTGCCCGGTGTGACGATTTCCAAGATGACGCCCTCGTCAACGATCATGCCTTCCATCGCCTCGGATTCATAAGCGATCAGGCCGAGATCGGCGGTGGCATAGCACTGGGTGCAAGCGATGCCGCGATCAGCGTAGTACTGGCGCAGCGACGGGAACAGCGCACCGCCCGAAACGGCGGCTTTCTTGATAGCAAGCTCGAGCCCCATTTCATCGGCTTTCTCAAGGATCACCTTCAGATAATCCGGCGTGCCAGCATAGGCGGTCGATCCCACATCCTTGGCGGCGCGCGCCTGCAATTCCGTCTGGCCTGTGCCAGCGGGCAGCACCGTCGCGCCAACCGCCCGCGCGCCGCTTTCGAACATCATGCCTGCCGGTGTCAGGTGATAGCCGAAGCAGTTCTGCACCACGTCGCCGCAGCCGATGCCAGCGGCTTTCAGAAAACGGCCCAGACGGAACCAGTCGCCGTCGATGTTGCCCGGTTCATAGATCGGGCCGGGGGACTGGAAGACATGGCTGAAGCCGCGGACAGGGCCTGCAAGCCCACCCAAGGGCGGCGTGCTGGATTGTGCCGACACCAGTTCCGATTTCCGCAGAACAGGCAGCTTGGCCAGATCAGCCATCGTTGTGACCGAGGACGCATCCACGCCGGACAGCGCTGCATAGCCGGACAGGGCCTGCGCGCGGGCAATCTGCGCGGGCAGCGCCGTTGCCAGATCGGCGGCACGTTCTTCGGCTGTGCGGTGTTCAAGGTCTTGGGTCATATCCATGTCTCCCATTTGGGGCTTTTTTCGTAAGTTAAGCGATATCACGGGTGGTGATATCGCTTTTCAGTTGGTGCAATCATGTGGTCGGCAGGGTGGCAAGGCACCCGGACAGGCTTAGCTCAGCCAACGTTTCCGGCGGCGGTAGCTGCGCACATCGCGGAAGGATTTGCGGCCTTCCTCGGACATGCCCAGATAGAATTCCTTCACGTCGGGGTTTTCGCGCAGCGCTTCGGCGGTGCCTTCCATCACGACGCGGCCCGATTCCAGAATGTAGCCGGTGTGCGCATAACGCAGCGCGACGTTGGTGTTCTGTTCGGCCAGAAGGAAAGACACGCCTTCACCTTCGTTGACGGCTTTCACGATCTCGAAAATCTGTTCCACCAGCTGCGGGGCCAGACCCATGGACGGCTCATCCAGCAGGATGGTTTCGGGACGTGACATCAACGCGCGGCCAATGGCGCACATCTGCTGTTCCCCGCCCGATGTATAGCCCGCCTGCGATTTGCGGCGTTCTTTCAAGCGCGGGAAATAGTTGTAGACCATCTCAAGATCCGCATCGATCGCGCCCTTGCCGTCGCGGCGGGTGTAGGCGCCGGTCAGCAGGTTTTCTTCGACGGTCAGGTGTTCGAAACAGTGACGGCCTTCCATCACCTGAATAACGCCCTTTTTCACCAGCGCGGCAGGATCAAGTTCCTGCACCTTTTCGCCGCGATACAGGATCGAGCCTTTGGTCACTTCGCCACGTTCCGAATGCAAAAGGTTCGAAATCGCCTTGAGCGTTGTGGTCTTGCCCGCACCGTTACCACCCAGAAGGGCCGTGATGCCGCCTTCCTTCACTGTCAGGCTGACGCCCTTTAGAACCAGAATGACGTGGTTATAGATCACTTCGATATTGTTGACCTCAAGCAGCGTGTCTTTGGTCGGAGATGCATCCAGCATGGCGCTTCTTCTGTCTGAAAATTCCTGAAATCCACCGGCGACAGGGGTGCCGCCGGTGGGATGATCAACTTAGCCTTCGCAGGCGTCGTTTGTCGGCCACGGAGCGTTCGCATCCGCATATTCGCCGGCTTTTGTCGCGATCAGTTCGGCATAGTCGGATGTGTCGGGCATCAGGTGATCGGATGCTTTCACAAACTTCGAGCCGTCCCATTCCAGCATCCAGCCACCGGAGTGACCTGTGTGGTTCGAGCACGATGTCGAGAAGGGCGGAACCATGCCGTCCAGACCCAGTTCGGCGATACGCTCTTCGGTCATGTTGATGTTTTCCAGACCCCAGCGCAGCTGCGACGCGTTGATTTCGGCTGTGCCGAATTCTGCCTGAGCGGCTGCGATGCCTTCTGCCAGAATGGCCGAGATGATGATGCCGCGGCTATAGAAGACGCCGGACATTTCTTCTTCGTTGGACTGGGTCAAGCCCGCATCGACGACGTGCTTTTTGATGTCTGCCATGACAGGCGCATCAGGGTTCGGGAACGACCAGGAAATCGACTTATAGCCTTTACCTGCTTCGCCAACGATCTTCACGTCAGCGTCGTGACCGGACCACCAGACGCCGATGAAGTTTTCCATCGGGAACTTGGTTTTGACCGCTTCTGTGATCGCACCGGCGTTCATCGCGCCCCAGCCCCACATCACGACATAGTCGGGACGTTCACGGCGGATTTGCAGCCACTGTGCAGACTGGTTCTGCATTTCTTTCAGACCAACCGGGATCGGAACCAGTTCAAAGCCCATTTCGCCGGCTTTCTTTTCCAGAAGCGGCAGGGGCTCTTTGCCATAGGGGTGGTCAAGGTGCAGGAAGGCGATTTTCTTGCCGTTCAGGTCACCCTGTCCCTGCAGATACTGCAGGATCATGGATGCCGCATCCCAGTAACCCGAGGGTGTGTTAAACGCCCACTGGAAGACTTTACCGTCTGCCATCGGCGAGAAGCCGTAGCCAGGTGCAAGGATCGGGATTTCATCGACGTTTGTTTTCGGCAGAACCTGCAGCGTGATGCCTGTGGACCAAGGCTGGGTCACGATGGCTTTGGCTTTGGTCTTCTCGTAGCACTCAACACCTTTTTCCGTGGAATAGCCTGTTTCGCATTCCTCGCTGTTGATCTTGATGCCACCGATGCCGCCATCACGTGCGTTCAGCATATTCAGGTAGTCGGCCTGACCGTTCATCAGCGGGATACCTGTCGCCGCGAACGGACCTGTCCGGTACGCGAGGTTCGGAGCATAAAGTTCTTGGGCGACCGCCGCCGTACCAAGAACCGCGCCCAACGCCACGGCAGAGGTGAGTTTCAGTAGTTTCTTCATGGTTTCCTCCCAATGGATAAGGATGTCGCCCGTTTTCGGGTCGTTCATTTTGTGGGGCCTGCCCGCGTTAGTGCGGGAAGGGCCAGATAGTCAGCTTTTCCCGGATCAAGCGCCACAGCTGGTTCAGGCCGTGTGGTTCGATGATCAGGAAGAAGATGATAAGAGCACCTACGATCATGATGTTCAGGTGTTCGACCGTAGCAGAAGAAATCGGGATGCCCAAAGCCGAGGGCACGATGTTCAGGACAACCGGCAGACCTACGATCAGGATCGCGCCCAGATAGTTGCCCATGATCGATCCCAGACCGCCGATGATCGCGATGAACAGAACGCGGAACGACAGCTGGATATCGAACAGGTTCGGTTCCGCCGCGCCGCGCCACATAAAGACGAACAGCGCACCGGACACGCCTACGATGTAGGACGAGATCGCAAACGCGGTCAGTTTGGACTTCATCAAGTTGATGCCGATCAGTTCGGCAGCGATGTCCATATCGCGCGTCGCTTTCCACGTCCGGCCCAATGTGCCGCGGGTCAGGTTGATGCAGAGGATCGTCATGATCGTGACAACGGCCAGAACCACGTAATATTGCGTGATGGACGATGCTTGCGGGCCGGAAATCCAGACGCCTGCCATTTCGATATTCGGCACCTGAATCGCGCCCGAGGCGTTGTAGTTATAAAGCCAGGCCCATTTTTCAAACAGCCAGACCAGGAAGAACTGCGCGGCCAGCGTGGCGATGGCAAGGTAGAAGCCTTTGATCCGCAGCGACGGAATGCCGAAGGCCACACCGATCCCCGCCGAGAAGATGCCGGACAACATGATCGCGACAATAGGGTTCATCCACGGGAAGATCGTGATCAGCTTGTAACAGGCATAGGCCCCGACCCCCATGAACGCGGCGGTGCCCAGTGACAACTGACCGGCAAAGCCTGTCAGGATGTTCAGGCCCATTGCCGCCAGCGCGTAGATCAGAACGGGAATCAGCAGTGTCTGGAACGTGAATTCCGAGGCCGTCAGCGGGAAGACAACCCATGCAAAGGCCAGAATGACCATCAGTAGAATGGCGTCCTGACGTACTGGGAATAGCGCCTGATCGGCCTTGTAGCTTGTCTTGAACTGACCAGCAGTGCGGTAAAACATTTTCGTTTCGCTCCGTTTTTATAGGAACCGGCTCTGCTGAGCCGCGTTTGCGCTGCGACAGCCTGGCACAGCTGTTGCAAAATTACGGATGTAGCAATTCGGATATATTGATCGCGAAACAATACTGTGTGAAGTTTCGATTTCGCGCAATATAATTACTTTGCCGAGTTCAGGAGGAGATAGGGTCATGTCGGACGAGTTTGAAACACGGATGCGACGTTTGATATCCGAGGCAGAGGCGGACATCGGGTTCGACCGCGACAGACAGACGTCTGTTCTGCCGCAGTGGGTACCCAACACACGCCGTCCCGTGCGTTTGCGCGACAAGATGGTTGGCGTTCTGGCAGCAGCCAAAAACAGCGCCGGGACCTTTCTTGCGGATCGCAAATCCTGACCCTTTGAAATGGTGAGGGTGTGCATCGCTACACCCTCTCGATGATACGTTCGCCGAACAGACCCTGCGGACGGAACAACAGCACGATCAGCGCCAGCACAAAGGCGAACCACGTTTCGGTGTTACCGCCAAGGAACGGCTGGCCCCAGTAGATCTCGAACAGCTTTTCCAGCATCCCGATCATCAGACCACCAATGATGGCACCAGTGATCGATTCCAGACCGCCCAGCATCAGAACCGGCAGAGCCTTGTAGGCGATGACCTCAAGCGCGAAGGACACGCCTGCACGGGCACCCCATGCGATACCTGTCACCAGCGCGATGATACCGGCAATGAACCACACCAGAACCCAGATGGTCTGAAGCGAGATGCCGACCGACAGCGCCGCTTGGTGGTCATCCCCCAACGCGCGGATCGCACGGCCCATACGGGTCTTGTTCAGGAACAGCAGCAGACCAGCCACCAACAGCGCGGCAACGGCCACAGCGGTGATGTCTTTCTGTTCAAGGATCAGCAGACCGCCCCATGGCTCAAGCACAAAGCTGTCTGTGGGGATGCCCAGTTCCTCGGTGATCATGACCTTGTTTTCACCACCAAAGATGATCTCGCCAAAGCCGATCAGGAACAGGGTAATGCCGATTGTGGCCATGAACAGGATGATATCCGGCTGCCCGACAAGCGGGCGCAGAACGACCCGTTCAATGGTGATTGCAAGGATCAGCATCACCACCAGCGTTAGAACCACGCTGACCCACGCAGGCACGCCCATGGCATGCAGGCCAACCAGTGTCAGAGCGGCGAACACCACCATGATACCTTGGGCAAAGTTGAAAATCCGGCTTGAGCGGAAGATCAGAACAAAACCCAGCGCGATCAGGGCGTAAAGGATGCCTGAAACCAGACCTTCCCACAGCACCTGCAACAGAAAGTCCGGCGCTGCGAACATTTCCTGAAACGGTTCGATCGTATATTTGTACATCTCGAGAAAGCCTCCGATCAATGCGCCACGCCAAGGTAGGCGTCGATCACATCTTGGTTGTTGCGCACCTCGTCGGGGGTGCCGTCTCCGATTTTCTTGCCGTAATCCATGACGACCACGCGGTCGGACAGGTCCATGACCACGCCCATGTCGTGTTCGATCAGCGCGATGGTCGTGCCGAATTCGTCATTCACATCGAGGATAAAGCGGGACATGTCCTCTTTCTCTTCGACGTTCATGCCCGCCATCGGTTCGTCCAGCAGCAATAGCGATGGTTCCGCAGCCAAAGCGCGGGCCAGTTCCACACGCTTTTTCAGACCATAGGGCAGACGGCCCACCGGCGTTTTGCGGATGTTCTGAATTTCCAGAAAGTCGATAACCTTTTCAACGACTTCACGGTTCGCCAGTTCTTCGTCCCGCGCCTTGCCCCACCATACCGCCTGGGACAGGATGCCGGATTTCATATGGGTCAGACGGCCCGTCATGACGTTGTCCAGCACGGTCATGCCTTCGAACAGGGCGATGTTCTGGAACGTCCGCGCAACGCCCATGCGGGCGACCTCGTAGGGTTTCATCTGCGGACGCGGCGATCCTTTGTAGATCAGCTGGCCTTCGGACGGGGTATAGAACCCCGAGATGATGTTCAGCATCGACGATTTGCCAGCGCCGTTCGGGCCGATGATGGCGCGAATTTCGCCTTCACGGATGTCGAACGAAATGTTGTTGATCGCGACAACACCACCAAATCGCAGCGTGATGTTCTGCATCTCCATCAGGACGCCGCCGATCTGGCGGCCGTCTGCGGTTACATAGCCTTCGGTATCCTTCACAAAGACACCCCCTGCTTTTCTTGAATTTCAGTCTGGGACCACTGGTAAAACGGGCGGGCTGGCGCAGATGCGCAGCACGTGCGGAAACTCATTCGGCGGCCTCCAGCGGTTTGATCTCGACCGGAACGACCGTTGCGTCGCGGATTGAGAGTGTCGCTGTGATTTTGCCTTTGCGCCCGTCTTCGTAGGTCACTTCGGTTTCGGTATAGATGCTGTCCGCCCCGCCATAGAGAGCGTTCACAAGGTCCTCGAACTTTTCGCCGATGATCTTGCGGCGCACTTTGCGGGTGCGGGTCAGTTCGCCGTCATCCGCATCCAGTTCTTTGTGCAGAACAAGGAAGCGATGCACCTGACAGGCCGACAGCATGTCATCCTGCGCGACGCTGGCGTTGACCTCTTCCACGTGGCTCTGGATCATGTCCAGCACCTTCGGATGGCCTGCCAGTTCCTGATAGGACGCATAGGCGATGTTGTTGCGTTCCGCCCAGTTACCTACCGCTGTCAGGTCAATGTTGATGAAGGCACAGCAACGGTCCTGACCGGCGCCGAAAACAACGGCTTCAAGAATGTTCGGATAGAACTTGAGCTTGTTTTCAACGTACTTCGGAGCGAACAGGGCACCCGAAGCCATTTTGCCAACGTCCTTTGCGCGGTCGATGATGCGCAGGTGACCTGTGTCTTCTTCGATAAAGCCCGCGTCGCCTGTTGCAACCCAACCTTCGGCGTCTTTGGTGTCAGCCGTGCTTTCGGCGTTCTTGTAGTATTCGACGAACACACCGGCCGAGCGGTAGAACACCTCGCCGTTTTCGTTGATGCGGATTTCCACGCCGGGGGACGGAACGCCCACAGTGTCGGAACGCACCTCGCCATCCGGCTGCTGGGTGATGAACACCGAAGCTTCGGTCTGGCCGTACAGTTGTTTCAGGTTGATGCCGAGCGAGCGGTAGAAATCAAAGATTTCGGGGCCGATGGCTTCACCCGCCGTGTAACCCACGCGGACGTTCGAAAAGCCAAGCGCGTTTTTCAGCGGGCCATAAACCATGAATTCGCCAAGCGCGTATTTCAGCCGGTCCATCAGACCGACAGATTCACCATCAAGGATCTTCGGCCCGACTTTGCGCGCGTGATCCATGAAGTATTTGAACATGCGCCTTTTGAACGGGCCCGCATCTTCCATCCGGATCATGATCTGCGTCAGCTGGTTTTCGAAAACCCGCGGCGGTGCGAAATAGTAGGACGGCGCGATTTCCCGCAGGTCCGTCATCATCGTGTCGGCGCTTTCCGGGCAGTTCACGCAGAAGCCCGTCCAATAGGCCTGACCGATCGAGAAGATGAAGTCACCAACCCATGCCATCGGCAGATAGGCCAGAACAGAGTCTGTCTGACGCAGGCCATCGAATTCAGACGACGCTTTGGCCGTTTCGATGATGTTGCGGTTGGACAGAACAACGCCCTTGGGCTTACCGGTTGTGCCCGAGGTGTACAGCATTACGCAGGTGGTGTCGTAATCCAACGCGGCGATGCGACGTTCCAGTTCCGCGCCAAGTGTGCCACGTGCAGCACGGCCCGATGCGACAACATCGTCGTATTTGTTCAGCGCGCTGTGATCATATTTCCGTAGGCCACGGGGATCGAGGTAGATCATCCGCTCGAAACCGGGCAGACGATCCTGGATGTCGATCACCTTGTCGACCTGCTCCTGATCCTCGGCAAAGACGAACCGCGCGCCGCAGTGGTCCAGCACATAGGCCATCTCTTCGGCAACAGCGTCTTGGTACAGCGGTACAGGGATCGCGCCGACCATCTGCGCGGCGACCATGGCCCCGTACAGTTGCGGGCGGTTGCGGCCGATGACGGCAATGAAGTCACCTTCATTGACACCAAATTCCAGCAAACCCAGCGCAACTGCTTCGATTTCATCGGCGGTTTCAGACCATGACCAGGTCTGCCAAATGCCAAATTCTTTTTCTCGATAGGCCGGAGCAGAGCCAAAGGCCTGCTTGTTTCGACGCAATAAGTCAGGGATAGAGCGCAGACCCTCTGCGCCCTTTAGGCTTGTCGACAAAATCTATTCCTCCCGGACGCTCTTACAGAGCGAACATTTTTATTGTGCTCCGCGCCCTCCTCGCGCGGTCCATCTTTGCGATGGTAGCCAACGTATATGAACGCTCGTTTCTTTTTTGGTCAAGCCCTGCGTTCACGCCTTAAAAAATTTGGTCTTTGAAAAAAGGCAGAATTGTTTTTTATCAGATAGTTAAGTCCTTATTGACGCTACGGCAATTTGTTCAAAAATAGGGCGTACACGGCGTGTTTCACCAGCGGCCCGTCAAACGCACGTCTGTTGATTCCTCGAAATGATGCGGGGTGTTTCGCGGGCAACAGGGCCTCTGCGCGGGTCCGGGTTGCGCAAAAGAAAACGGCGCAACCTGGGTCGCGCCGTTAAAGTGTTCTGATTTTACGGAATTTATTCCGCTGCAACCCGTGCTGGCTGGTCCGCCGCTTCGACGCGCACAGCCGAGTATTTGAACTCGGGAATTTTGCCGAAGGGGTCCAAAGCGGCGTTGGTCAGGATGTTGGCCGCGGCTTCGACATAGGCGAAGGGCAGGAACACCATGTCGGGTGCCACGTTGCGATCCGCGCGGGCCATGATCTCGACACTGCCACGGCGAGTGGTCAGGCGCACGCGGCCACCCGCTTCGACGCCCATCTGGCGCAGCGTTGCGGGATGGATCGAACAGTTTGCCTCGGGTTCGACCGCATCCAAAACCGTGGCGCGGCGGGTCATCGACCCTGTGTGCCAATGTTCCAGCTGACGGCCCGTGGTCAGAACCATCGGGAAATCCTTATCCGGTGCCTCGGCAGGCGGGGTCACGCGGGCAGGGGTGAACTTGGCGCGGCCAGCTCGACGCGGGAAGCCATCGCCGAACACAACCGCCTGACCCGGATCTTCGGGGCCGTTGCACGGGTATGTGACCGAGCTTTCGGTTTCCAGACGTTTCCATGTGATGTGGTGCAGCGACCGCATCGACATCTTCATTTCGTCGAACACTTCGCGCGGATCGTCGTAATCCCAGTCCAGACCGATGCGGCGGGCCAGTTCAACGACGATTTCCCAATCCTCACGGGCCTCGCCCGGTGTCGGGACAGCACGGCGGACCATCTGAACCTGGCGGTTGGTGTTGGTCACGGTGCCCGATTTTTCAGGCAGCGCCGAGGCGGGCAGGATCACATCCGCATAGTTCGCGGTTTCGGTCAGGAAGATATCCTGCACCACAAGGTGATCCAGCTTGGCCAGCGCCTTGCGGGCGTGATCTACGTCGGGGTCGGACATGGCGGGGTTTTCACCCAGCACATACATGCCACGGATTTCGCCGCGATAGACACGGTCCATGATCTCGACCACGGTCAGGCCCGGTGTTTCCTCGATCTCGGTGCCGCGCCAGATGTGCCGGAACAGATCGCGGACCTCGCGGTCTGCCACCGACTGATAGTCGGGCATCACGTGAGGGATCAGACCTGCGTCAGACGCACCTTGCACGTTGTTCTGGCCACGCAGCGGGTGCAGACCCGTGCCCGGACGGCCAACGTGACCGCACAGCAGCGCCAGCGAAATCAGGCAGCGCGAGTTGTCGGTGCCGTGGACGTGCTGCGACACACCCATGCCCCAGAAAATCATGGCAGCGCGGGCATCAGCAAAGGTGCGCGCAACGCTACGGATCGTTTCGGCGTCAATGCCGCAGACCTCGGCCATACGTTCGGGCGCAAAGGCGCGGATGTGTTCGCGGAACTCGAAGAAGCCTTCGGTGAAGCCCTCGATATACTGGCGGTCGTACAGTTTTTCTTCGACGATCACGTTCATGATCGCGTTCAAAAGCGCCACGTCCATCCCCGGACGGAACTGCAGGTTGTAGGCTGCGTGCCGCTTCAGACCATTCTGGCCGCGGGGGTCCATGATGATCAGCTCACCACCGCGTTTCGCGAACTGTTTGAAATAGGTCGCGGCGACGGGGTGGTTTTCGGTCGGGTTAGCCCCGATCACGATAGCCACGTCGGCGTTTTCGATCTCGTTAAAGCTGGCGGTCACAGCGCCCGAGCCCACGTTTTCCATCAGCGCCGCAACGGAGGATGCGTGACACAGGCGTGTGCAGTGGTCGACGTTGTTGTGCTTGAACCCCTGACGGATCAGTTTCTGGAACAGGTAGGCTTCTTCGTTGGTGCACTTGGCCGAACCGAAACCGGCAACCGATTTGCCGCCATAGTAAGAGCGCAGATCGACCAGCCCCTTAGCGGCGAAATCCAGCGCCTCTTCCCACGTCGCTTCGCGGAAGTGCGTCCACGGGTTGGACGGATCGACGTTCAGACCCTTTTCGGGGGCATCGTCACGGCGGATCAGCGGTTTGGTCAGGCGGTGGCCGTGGTGGATATAGTCAAAGCCGAAACGGCCCTTCACGCAAAGGCGGCCTTCATTCGACGGGCCGTTGATGCCCTCGACATAGGCGACCTTGTCGTCCTTGACCTTGATCGATACCTGACAACCGACGCCGCAGAACGGGCAAATCGATTTGACTTCGCTGTCGAAATCGTTGCGGTCGCCTTGCTGCTGGTCATCAAGAATGCTGGCAGGCATCAAAGCGCCGGTGGGGCAGGCCTGCACGCATTCGCCACAGGCCACACAGCTGGACGCCCCCATCGGGTCATCCAGATCGAACACGGGAAATGCATCGTGGCCGCGATCCGCCATACCGATCACGTCGTTCACCTGAACTTCACGGCAGGCACGGACGCAAAGGTTACACTGGATACAGGCATCAAGGTTCACGCGCATCGCGACGTGGCTGTCATCCAGCAGAGGAATGCGTTCGGCATCCATCGACGGAAAGCGGCTTTCGGTGACGCCGTTCAGATCGGCCATATCCCAGAAGTGCGAGGATTTGTCGTGCGCGACTTCGCGTTCCGGCTGGTCGGCGACCAGAAGCTCCATCACCATCTTGCGCGCTGTTTTTGCGCGGTTCGACTGCGTGGTGACAACCATGCCTTCTTGCGGTTCACGGATACAGGACGCGGCCAGCGTGCGTTCGCCTTCGATCTCGACCATGCAGGCACGGCAGTTGCCATCGGGGCGATAACCGGGCTCGGGGCGGTGGCACAGGTGCGGGATTTTCAGGCCGCGACCGTTCGCAACTTCCCAAATGGTGTCGCCCTTCTGGGCTTCAACTTCTTCTCCATCAAGGATGAAACGGATGGTGTCGGACATGGCAATGCCTCCCTAAATCTCGGGCTAGAAATACAATCGCATGCCTTCGTATTCAGGCGCAATTCCGACTCCTTGACTAGAAAACACGGCGTAGAAGTTTCCTATAGGCGTCAAAACGCAAGAAATGGGGCGGTTGGGCCGCTTATTGGGATGTCGCCGCGTCACAGGAATTTATCTTTTCATCCGACAGCCCAGCGGCTACCCAATCCGCAAAACAGGAGCAGGCCCATGTCCCAGATCACCCTTGTCCGCCACGGTCAGGCAAACACGACTGCGCGTGACGAAGCCAGCTATGACCGGCTGAGCGATCTTGGCCATCAGCAGGCGGCGTGGCTTGGCGGTTACTTCCGCAATTCCAACGAACGTTATGCCCGCGCCTATTCCGGTACGCTGCTGCGGCATCGCCAGACGCTGCAGGCGATGGATCTGGAATTTACCAGAGAACCGGTCGTCGATGAACGCTTGAACGAGGTCGAATACTTTACCCTCGCCACGCTTTTCGAAGAACAGCACAATGTTCCCCTGCCGGGTGAGCGGGAAGAATTCGTGCGTCACCTGCCGAAAATGTTTGCCCATTGGCGGGATGGCAAAATCGAAGGTGCGCCGGAAAGTTTCGATGATTTCCGCAATCGCACGCAGGATGCATTGGCCGAGATTTCCGAAGGCGAAGGGCCCGCGCTTGTCGTTACATCCGGCGGGCTGATCGGAATGGCTATGATGGTCACGATGCGTCTGGATCTTGAGGCGATGGCACATCTGTGTCTGTCGATTGAAAACACATCCGTGCACCGGTTGCAGAAATTCCCCTCGGCGCTGGCACCGGTTCAGTTCAATGCATGTCCGCATCTGGACAGCCCCGAACGAAGACTGTCCAGAACACATCTTTAAGCCCAGGGCGAACCGCGTTAGCGTCCCGCAAAAGACCAAAAGGATCGCTGCGATGACGCATCTCTGGCTGCGCGCCGAAACCCGCCCGAATGAAGAACGTGTTGGCCTGACGCCGGAAGGTGCCAAAAGCCTGATTGATAAGGGCTTTACCCTGACGGTCGAGGAAGGCAGCCAGCGCGCCATTCCCATTGATGGCTATCGTGAAGCCGGCGCGACCATCGTGCCAGAGGCGTCTTGGCCCGATGCGCCCGAGGATGCGATCATCTTCGGTCTGAAAGAACTGCCGGAAGAGGACACGCCCCTGCGCCACCGGCACATCCTGTTCGGTCACGCCTACAAGGGCCAACCCGCCGGACAGCGACTGTTGAGACGGTTCAAGGCAGGCGGCGGCACGCTTTATGATCTGGAGTATCTGACAGACCCCGACGGCCGACGTGTCGCGGCGTTCGGCTATTGGGCTGGTTATGCCGGTGCGGCTGTTTCGCTGATGTGCTGGGCTGCGCAAAAACAGGGCGGCATTGCGGGACCTGTTAGCACTTATGCGTCCTCTGATGCCTTGCGGGCGGACCTGTCTGCGCGTCTGGACGCCTGCGGTGTTGCGCGACCCAATGCGATCGTTATTGGTGCGCTGGGCCGTGTGGGGACAGGGGCGTCTGATCTTTGTACCGCGATGGGCGTGGATGTGACCCGTTGGGACATGGCCGAAACTGCCAGCGGCGGGCCGTTCCCCGAAATCCTGCAACATGACGTGTTCCTGAACTGCATTCTGGCGCGTCCCGGAACACCGGTGTTTGTGCCTGCAGACGCTTTGACAGCTGATCGCAAATTGTCGGTCATTGGCGATATCGCCTGTGATCCCGACAGCGATTTCAGCCCGATCAAGGTCTATGACCGCACCACAAGCTGGGCTGACCCCGCGCTGCGCGTTTGTGATGATCCGGTTCTGGATGTGACTGCCATCGACAACCTGCCGTCGCTGCTGCCTGCCGAAAGCTCGGATGATTTCGCAGGTCAGTTGCTGCCGCATCTGTCCACATTGGACCAGCTAGACCAAGGTGTCTGGGCGCGGGCGAAAGACCTGTTTGAAGACCACATTGGAAAGGTGACAGCATGACAATCCATTGGTGCGGAACCGGCCTGTCGGCGATCCCGGGTTTGCGGAAGCTGATCGAAGACGGCCAAGACGTCATGGTCTGGAACAGAACCGTGCCCAAGGCCCAAGAGGCCGTCGGCGATCTGACCGACCGGATCGCGGCGTTTACCGTCGAGGCACTGACTGCTGAGTTGAAAGCAGGTGATGTCATCGTGTCGATGCTTCCTGCCGATATGCATGTGCCCTTGGCCGAACTGGCACTGTCCAAAGGCGCGCATTTCGTGTCGTCCTCCTACATCTCGCCCGAGATGCAGGCGCTGGACGCCAAGGCTAAGGAACTGGGGCTGTCGTTGGTGAATGAGGTCGGCCTTGATCCGGGTATCGACCACCTTTTCGCCCACGATCTGGTCGCCGCGTACCGCGCGTCAGGGGTGCACAGCGATGACACCGCGCTAAGCTTCACGTCCTACTGCGGTGGGGTGCCGAAGGTTGCCAACGATTTCCGCTATAAATTCAGCTGGTCGCCCCTTGGCGTGCTGCGTGCACTGAAATCGCCGTCCAAGTCGATCAAGGCGTTCGAGGAATGGAACGTCGACCGCCCATGGAACGCCCTGTCCCGCTACGAGGCACCGTTGGCGGAAGCGGAAGAGTTCGAAGTCTATCCGAACCGCGATAGCCTGCCGTTCATCGCGGCCTATAACTTCGATCCGGCGTGGACAATCAGGAATTTCGTTCGCGGTACACTGCGACTGGATGGCTGGGCGGATGCGTGGAAGCCCCTGTTTGACGAGATCGAAACACTGACAGGCGCCGAAGGCGAAGCGCGCCTGCGCGAGATGTCTGAGCAGCTTTGGAATGATCACGCCTATGACGATGGCGAACCGGATCGGGTTGTGATGTGCGTGTCGCTGGAAGCGAAAGAGGGCGACACAACCACATGGCACCAGACCTATGTGATGGACGCATGGGGCGACGAACGCGGATCGGCGATGGCGCGGCTGGTGTCGATGCCTGTGGCAATGGCGGTGCGTGACGTGTTGGCGGGTCGGTTCGCCGCAGGCGTCCATGCCGCGCCAGAGGCACCAGAGCAGGTCGCGGACTGGATCGAGGCGGTGTCAGGCTTGGCGCAGCATTTGGAAAAAGTGGATCATCTGGGCTGACGAGGCGGGGGCGCTGCCCCCGTGCCCCCGGAGTATTTCGGGACAGATGAAAGCCTGAAACGAAAAACGGCCCGGGGTGATCCGCGGGCCGTTTTGTTTTAGTTCAGCAGGCCTGCGTGGCGCAGGGCTGCTTGAATTTTGTCCTTGGTCGGATCGGTCAGCGGCATCAGTGGCAGGCGCACGCTGTCTTCGCAAAGGTCCAAGAGGCTCATGGCGTATTTCGCGCCGCTGACACCCGGTTCGGTGAAGATTGCCTGATGCAGCGGCATCAGACGGTCTTGCAGTTTGAGCGCTGTGGCATAGTCGCCGGCAAGGCAGGCCTCTTGCATTTGCGAGCAGAGCGCAGGGGCCACGTTTGCGGTGACCGAGATGCAGCCTGTGCCGCCTTGTGCGTTGAAGCCGTGCGCCGTGGCGTCTTCGCCAGAGACCTGAATGAAGTCCAGACCGCAGGTGATGCGCTGGGCGCAGACACGGGCCAGATCGCCTGTGGCATCCTTGACGCCCGCGATACGCGGCAGCTGAGCCAGTTTGCCCATGGTTTCCGGTGTCATATCCACAGCCGAGCGACCCGGGATGTTGTAGATGATGATCGGAATATTGCTTTCGTCGTGAAGCATGCGGAAGTGTTCGTACAGGCCCGCCTGTGTCGGCTTGTTATAGTAGGGCGTTACAACCAGCGCGCCGTCAGCGCCGACGTTCTGCGCGTGATGCACAAAACGCAGCGCTTCGGCTGTGTTGTTCGAGCCCGCGCCTGCGATGACAGGGATGCGCCCAGCGGCGGCTTTGACCACGGTATCAACGACGGCTTCGTGTTCGGAGTGGGTCAGCGTGGGGCTTTCGCCCGTTGTCCCCACCGGCACCAGACCGTGTGAGCCCTGATCGACGTGCCAGTCAACCAGACGTTTAAGCGTGTCAAAATCCACTGCGCCGTCTTTAAACGGCGTGACCAGTGCAGGCATTGACCCTTTGAACATGACACGCTCCTTTCATTTTCACACGTTCGTGGTGGCTCTTTGCATAATCCCGCCGAGTTGATTTGTATCGGCTGGCGCAAAGGATATGTTCCAACGCGTGTCTATCGTGTTTCATACGGGGAAATGCAAGATCATGTATCGCGTCTTTGCCAAGATCGCCCTCTGCTGTGTGCTGTTTGCCTTGCCATTTGGGGCCGGAGCGCAGGACAGGCCGCTTGCGACCGCGATGGACGAAATGCGCGACGGCAACTGGACCGCAGCCATGATCACCGCGCGGGGAGACGGGCAGGTCGGGCTTGATCTGATTCTATGGCATTGGTTGCGCGCGGGTCACGGCGATGCGCGGCAGTTGATCGATTTTGTGACGCGTAATCCTGATTGGCCCGGCATGCCCTATCTGCGCGAGAAAAGCGAAGCGGCGATTGTCGAGGCATCACATGATGCGGTGCGCGCGTTTTTTGCCGAACAAGGCCCGCAGACAGGAACAGGCGCGCTCAGCTATGCGCGGGCGTTGCAGGCCGCAGGGCGTGGAGGCGAGGCTGAGGCCGAGATCGTTCTGGCGTGGCGGACTCTGGCGTTGTCGTCGGATGAACACGCGGCTTTTCTGGCGGATCACGGCACATTGCTGAAACCGCACCACGCGGCGCGTCTGGATATGGCGCTGTGGAAACGCTGGTCGTCCAACGCGCGGGCCATGTTGCCTTTGGTATCTGACGGTGAACGGGCCTTGGCCGAGGCGCGGCTTGCCCTGCAATCCGAGGCGGCAGGGGTGGACAGTTTTATCGAGGCCGTTCCCGCGGCCTTGCAGGATGATGCAGGTCTGGCACGCGATCGATTTGCGTGGCGATTGGCCAAGGGGCGGAAAGCCGATGCGGTGGAGTTGCTATTGGAACGCTCGACATCTGCCGAAAGCTTGAAAGAGCCTTGGGCATGGGGCAACCCGCGCCGCGATCTGACGCGCGAGGCGATGCGCGACGGGCGCCATCAGGAGGCGTACAAAATCGCCTCGACCCATTTCCTGACCGAGGGCTCGGATTTTGCTGAGCTGGAGTGGCTGTCAGGCTATATCGCGCTGCGGTTCCTGAAAGAGCCGAAAAAGGCGGTCGAGCATTTCCGCAATCAGTTGTTGGCCGTTGATACGCCGATTTCACTCGGGCGCGCGGGGTATTGGATCGGTCGCGCGGAAGAAGCAGCTGGCAACGTGCAGGCCGCGCAGCAGGCGTATGAATTCGGCGGCGCCTATCAGACATCTTTCTACGGCCTCCTTGCTGCGGAAAAGGCGGGGATGGATGTTGATCCCCGTTTGGCGGGGAATGAGGAGTTTCCCGATTGGAAAGATGCGGAATGGCTGAAGTCTTCGGTCTATCAGGCGGCGGTTCTGCTGTTGGCGTCGGATGAACTGGACCTTGGTGAACGGTTTTTAACGCACCTGGCCGAGTCGCTGGATCGCACGCAGATCGGGCAAATGGGCCGGATGCTGGCGGATTTCGACCGGCCCCATGTCCAGGTCATGCTGGGCAAACGCGCGGCGCAGGTGGGGATGGAAATGCATGCCTCCTACTATGCGCTGCATCCGCTGATTGACCGGAGTTTCCCGATCCCGACCGAAATGGTGTTGGCCATCGCACGGCGGGAATCCGAATTTGACCCCAAGGTAATCTCGCACGCTGGTGCACGCGGATTGATGCAGTTGATGCCGCGCACGGCCGAGGCTGTTTCGGGCTGGTTGGGCAAGGATTATGAGCTGTCCAGACTGACCAGTGATCCGGAATACAACGCGGAACTGGGCTCTGCCTATCTGGCCAAGCTGGCCGAGGATTTTAACGGAAATGTCGTGATGATGTCGGCGGGATATAACGCCGGTCCGTCGCGGCCAGAACGCTGGATGGAGCTATACGGCGATCCACGTAAAGGCCAGATCGACGTGATCGACTGGATTGAAACGATCCCGTTCGACGAAACCCGCAACTATGTGATGCGGGTTGCCGAAAGCCTGCCTGTTTACCGTGCGCGGTTGGGGCGCGATCCCCTGCCTATCCCGTTTTCCAAGGAATTGGTCGGATCAACCCTTTTGCCGCGCTCGCCATAGGGTGAAGAGGCCCGCGCTGACAATGATGACAGCGCCCAGAACCACATTCGTGCGGATCGTGTCGCCAAACACAGTCACACCCAGTGCAGAGGCAAAGACCAGTTGCAGGAACGCAAAGGGCTGAACGGCGCTGGCCTCGGCGGCCTCATAGGCTTTGATCAGCGTCCAATGCGCCAAGGACGCGGTCAGGCACAAAACGCCCATCCACATCCAGTCTGTCTGGCTCATGGGTTCCCAATGCCAGATGCCGATGGCGGTGGTGACGACCGCGCCAACAACGCCTGTCCAGAAGAACGTGGTGGCAGCGCTGTCCTTACGCGCCACATAGCGGTTCAACAGGCCGTACAGTGCGAACATGAAAGCCGCCAATAGCGGAATCGCGGCGTAGGGTGAAAACACGCCGCCCGAGGGTTGCAGAATGATGATCACCCCGATGAAGCCCACGCCAATCGCGGCCCATCTGCGCCAGCCTACGTATTCGCCCAGAACAGGGCCCGACAGGGCGGCGATCAACAGCGGATAACAGGCGAAAACTGCGTGGCTTTCCACTAGCCCGAGATAGACAAAGCCCTGCACCATCACCAACACCTCAAGCGCAAGGATCGCGGCGCGGAAGCCCTGAACCAGCGGCTGGGTCGTGGCGGCGGCTTTTTTGATCGACCCGGCCTGAAGCCGCGCGATGCCGATCACAAACGCAGCAAAGAACCAGTAGCGGATCATGATGACCATGTAGGTGTTATACGCCTCGGCCAAGTGGCGCGAGATGCCGTCCTGCATGGCGAAAATGAAGGTCGTGACGACCATCAGCCAGATACCGGTGCGTGTGTCGTTGCGTGTCATGCGGGGGCCTTTCGGGCGACGGTCATATGGCGTTTGCGGCCAAATCCTGGAATGCGGTCAACGGTAAAGCCACCCGCCTCAAGCGCGCGGCGGATGGCGCCGGCGGCAGAGTAGGTTGCTGCGGTGCCATCAGGCGCGGTGTGTTGCCCAACCTCGGCCATCAGATCGGGTTCCCAAAGTTCAGGGTTTTTCGCAGGCGCGAAGCCGTCCAGAAACCACGCATCGGCCTGATCGGCCCATTTTGGCAGCGTCTGGCGCGCATCGCCTGTGATCATCCGGAATTGCAGGTCAGGCAGGTCGATGTCCGTCGCGCCCTGTTCCCAGAACGGGGCCAGTTCGACGGCGATATCGGACACCTCAGGGAATTCGGCCTGTGCGCGGATCATGTCAGCGGCGGCAAGGGGATAGAGTTCAAAGGTCGTGAACCGCATCTGGCCGGTTTGCCCGCTGTCACGCCACAGCTTCAGTGCGGCCAAAAGGTTCAGGCCCGTGCCAAACCCCAGTTCGGCAATCTGGAACCCGTCCTTGAACCGATCAGGCAGACCGTTGCCCGCCAGAAACACGTACTGCGTTTCGGCTAGACCATTATCCAGCGAATAATACGGGTCATCAAAACGGGTCGAAACCGGCACGCGTCCATCGCGCCAGTCAAGTGGTGTCTGGTCGTCCATGCCTGAAAGCCTTAGTTGGGTCAGGTGGACACTGCGACGGAAAAACGGGAATGGCAAGGATCGACATCACAGTACGCGGGGCAGGGATTTTCGGCCTTTCGGTGGCATGGGCCTGCGTGATGCGCGGGGCCTCTGTGCGCGTGGTTGATCCGTTCGGCGCAATGACGGACGCAGCCGTTCTCGCTACAACCCGGCAGGCGACGTTTTCGGTGCTGTTTTCTCGGTACTTGCATCTGTTCTCGCTGCCACAATCGGTGGACTCGCTTGGCGTTCACGTGCCAGTCTCGCTTAACCAGTAGCCGATGGATCCGGTCGGCCCCGAACCGGGGCCGCTG
>CATNDK010000018.1 GCA_950096585.1 Thalassococcus halodurans
AAGGATGGCGGTGAACATCTCATGATCTTCGACCGAGGGCAGGCCGGACACACCAATCGCCGCGATGACGCCGACACCTTTTACAGTGATGGGAAAGCCGCCGCCGTGGATGACGAAATCGCTATACGGCAGCCCCACATCCGGCCACTGTTCGCGACCTTCGAGACCGTATTCCAATCCTGCCCGCATCGACGATTTGAACGTCCGCAGAACCGTATTGCCCTTTCTGCGGCCCCAATCTTCATTCTCGGGTGTGGCGCCTGACAAGGTGGTGAAAAAGTATCGGCGGGCTGCCGACTTGATCTCGATCGAAACAGGAGCCGCTGAGGCCGTCGCGTGTTCGCGAAGTGCGCATCCGAGGGTGAAGGCCAGATCTTCGTCAAAATGATCCAGCACAAGCCGGCGTTCCTGCTCGGCAATGGCATCCACAAGGTCTTGGGACATAAACGTATTCTCCTGCTGCAGGACTGGGAAATGCGTTCCGTCCTGCAAATTTGTCCGAATTATCAGAGGGTAGGGCACAGGATTTTGCGACACCAGCGGCAACGGGCTTTTCAAGCGGCTGTCGGTGCAGTTTGTGTCAATTCGTTTCAATACAACGGGCCGCAATCAGCCGGGGCTATGACACGTGACGGCCATCTTGACTGGTCCCGTATGGCGCAATGTAATGCCGGGCGTCGTACCAATCTGTTGGTCGGGCAGCAGGCGCAACCTGAAGCGGGAGAACACGCGTTCAATCACGTGGGCTGCAATCTTATTGGCCAGATAAAGCCCGACGCAACGATGTGGCCCAAGGCCGAAGGGCAGATAGCCGTCGCGCAGGCGTGGCTGATCCCCAACAAAACGCGATGGATCAAACCGGTCAGGTTCGGACCAGAAATCTGAGTGTCGGTGCAAGAGGTAAGGCGATATCAAAACCGAGCTGCCACGGGGAATGTGGTAGCCGCCAATTGTGTCGTCGCGAATGACACGGCGCTCGATGATCCAGATTGACGGATAAAGCCGGATCGCCTCGGCAAAGATATGTGCAGGCTCGGCCGTCTCGAACCCGTTGGATGCGTGGATGAACGCCCAAGACAGGGCATTTGCCGTGGTTTCATGACCGGCCAGCAACAGCGTGACAGTCGCATCGCGAAGCTCTTTGTCGTTCAGCTGTATCTTGCCGTCGGCTTCGTGGGCAGCCAGCAATCGGGATAGCACGTCATCAGGTCGGTCCCGACACCTGCGGCGGGTCTGGATCAGATCGAAAACGATCTGGTCAATCTCACCGACGGCTTTCTTGAATGCGGGTCGGTGCAGCCGCGGGGAAATCATCGATGCGTCGACCGGGGTTTCGATCCGGCGCCACGTATCGGCCAGTAGCGTTTCAAGCGCGGTGTTGATTTTCTGTGGGTCGATGTCGGACGAAAACAGGGTCTTGATCGCAATGGCGATGACCAGCTGCATCATCTCGTCGACGATATCGATTTCCTTTGTCTGCTGCCATCGTTCCAGCATGGGGTCGACCAATGCATCGATGACAGGTCTGATGTTTTGAAAACAGGACGGTTGAAAGGCTGGTTGGATCAGCTGCCTGTGACGGCTCCATGCGACCTGATCGGCCGAAAGCAGGCTGTTGCCTGTTGTTGCGGCGATCCGGTCTGCGCTGCGGGTGGCTTTGTCGTAGTTGGAGGCCTGTCGCGACAGGACATGATCGACATATTCGGGCCGGTTGATCAGATGGGCGGTGATCGGTCCAAACCGTAATCGCACGATGTCGCCGTGATCGCGCACAGCGTCGGCCAGAAACCCCAAAGAATCCACTTTGAATTCAGAGAGCGATCCCCAAAGCAAGCTGCCTTTAGGGCCGGGCGCACGCGTCATTTGGGGTAGTTTCCATGGTCAAAGCTGCGGGCCCAGCGATCTGCGACAATCGCTTTGGTGGCAGGATCGAGATCGGTGAAACTGTTCTTCTGATAGCCTTTGAGCGCATCAACATAGCGGCTCAGTTCCGGCTTGAACCTTGCAAAGCCTTCCAATTCCAAATGCGCATAGACTTTGCCGATTTCATTGACCGGATCAGACTCGAGATCATCAAAACGGATTTCGATGAAACGGTCTTCGGGGATCAATGGAAGATCCTCGAAAAAGGCGTCGTACATGACCTCGTGGCGCTGCAGGATGCCTTCGTCAATCGCGTCAATGTCGGGCTTTTGCAGATATGTGTACCACCCCGCCGTATCAAAGAAATGCCGCTGCGACTGGAACACCCGATACGGGTCGCGGTGGATATGGACGAACCGTGCGTCGGGAAACATTTCCAGAATTGTGCGGATGCGGGCCGTGTGCGGCGGCGATTTGATCAGCAAAGTGCGATCGTCATTCAGTGACAGCTTCTTGCAGAACTGCACGAAGGCGGATTTCCACGCCTCGACTTTGGTCCGGTCGACATCGCGGAACGTCATGTAGCGATCATAGTGTTCCATGCGTCGGGGAAAGCTGGTGCCCAGATACAGCGACGTCAGCGTCATCAGCAAAGGCGCGAATTCGTCTTCTTGGGGTGACGTGAACTTTAGCGCCATGTTGTCCATGGGCCGTTTTTCAGGGACGAGCCATGGAAACATGCGGGTCGTGAAATTTTCGGTGGTCAGAAAGGTGTAGGGGTTCACGACCTGATAGGTATTGGGGAACTGGAATTGCGCACTGTCCTGCGCCAGAAGTTCGTGCAGCAAGGTCGTGCCGCTGCGCCAATGCCCCAGAATAAACAAGGGTGCTTTCGGCTTTTCCGCCTGTTCGATTGCCTTACCGTAGCGCAACGTCTCAACTGCGGCGCAGGCTGAGTTCGACAGGCTGGCCAAGGTAATCACAGCAGCACGATGAAGATAGGCGGGCGAGATCTGAAAATGGTTCTCAGCCAGCAGCTGACACCATTTTCCAAAGGTGATGCCAGTCAGGTAATTATGACTTATACTCCAGCGATGCTTAAGTTTTCTGCTCATACGTGTCTATTGCACAATCTAAGGTGTAGCGACATATTGAAACGGCAAAATATCGTAAGTAAAGCCGGAGCCGGCTCATGACCATTCCCTCGCATATTGTTGAGATGTTGGCGAGAATTCGCAAACGGTTCCAAAATGCCCCTTTGCAAGAACGCTTGCTGCCCAGCGATGCAGAATTCACGACGTTGCGCCCTGTACGCAATGCCAGCGCCGCGTCTATTGCGAAATACTGGCAACGGTTGCGCGCGACCGCATCACAAGACGATCAAGACGCGCTTGCAGACCCGATCACGATGGCCGATCCCGGTCAGTTCAGTGCGAATATCGAAAACTTCATTGGCACTGTGAAGATGCCTGTCGGTATCATCGGCCCGTTGCGGATCAACGGACTGAATGCGCATGGCGATTTTCACGTTCCCATGGCCACGACCGAGGCTGCTTTGGTCGCCTCCTATGCGCGCGGCGCCTATGCCGCCACGAAATCCGGTGGGATCAGCACCGCGTTGCTCTACGAAGGCGTCATCCGCACGCCCGCTTTCGTTTTCGACGGCCTTCTGGACGCGGGCCTGTTTGTCGAATGGGTGGTCAGGGAAATCGACGCGCTCAAGGCCGCTGCCGAAGCAACCACAAGGTTCGGCAAGCTGGTCTCGGTCGAACCGATGATCGACAACAACGTCGTGTTTCTGGTGTGCCGCTATACGACTGGCGATGCGGCTGGCCAAAACATGGTCACCATCGCCACCAACGCCCTGTGCGAGGATATCGCAGCCCGCTGCCCGATCACGATGAAGGCATGGTATATCGAAGGCAATTTCTCGGGCGATAAGAAAGCGTCCTTTCTGGGCTTGGTGACTGGACGCGGCCGCAAGGTCAGCGCGTCGGTCACCCTGCCTGCGGACGTGGTGGAAAAGACGTTGGGCACAAGCGTGAAAGCGATGCTGGATTATGGTCAGGTTGCTAATCTGGGCTCGCACCTATCCGGCCAGCTTGGGGCGCAGGCGCATTTCGCAAACGGTTTGGCGGCATTCTACATTGCCACAGGGCAGGACGCCGCATGCGTCGCCGAAAGTGCCATGGGCATCACCCGGATGGAAGCGCGTGGCGATGATCTGTTTTGTTCGGTCACAATGCCCAACATCCTTGTGGGATCGGTGGGCGGTGGTACTTCTTTGCCCAGTCAGGCCGCGGGTTTGAATGTTCTGGGATTGAAGGGCGCTGGCAACGGCGCCGCCTTGGCCGAGGTCGCAGCCGCGACATGTCTGTGCGGTGAAATCTCGATCGTGGCCGCGATTGCGGCGGGGCATTTCACGCGCGCACACGAAAATCTGGCCCGCAAAAGATGAGTTTGTCCGCACTCTGGATCTATCAGAAAGAACGCTTTCCGCTGTTCAAGACCGCACCGCTATTGGCGGTGTTTTCCGCAGCCAGCCTGTCTGTGTCGGCCGAATTGTCCGGTCGGCCATTGCCCGATTGGGGCGGCTATCTGGCCGGTTTTGTCATCGCGATGCTGTTGTTCTTCCAGATGCGCGTTTGCGATGAATACAAAGACCTTGAAGACGACCGGCGCTACCGGCCCGACCGCCCGATCCCGCGCGGGCTGGTTTCGCTGCGCCTGATCATCTCGCTTGGTTTGATGTCGCTGCCCATCACTGCGCTGGCCGCGTGGCTTTGGCATCCACCGGTATTGTGGCTGCTGGCTTTGGTTTGGCTCTGGCTCGGGGCGATGACGGCAGAGTTCGGCGTCGCCGAGTGGCTCAAGGCGCGACCGGTGCTCTACCTTCTAAGTCACATGGCCATCATGCCGCTGATCGATCTTTTGCTGACCGGTTTGGAATGGTTGCCCTTCGGGGGGCCAGCATCGGGCCTGTCGCTTTTTCTTGCCTTGTCATTTGTGAATGGGTGCGTCTTGGAAATCGGGCGGAAACTCTGGTCGCCTGAAAACGAGATTACAGGGGTCGAAACCTATTCGAGGCTGTGGGGTACACGGAAAGCCGCGCGCATCTGGGGGGGCTGCGTGCTGCTGTCATACGCCTTATTACTTGCCGTGGGTGCGGCGACCGGCGTTCTTTGGATCAGCGCCGTTTTGGGTGGAATTGGCGTGGCGATCTGTCTGCTATCCGCCGCGCGCTACGCCCGATCCCCGACTGAGAAGGCCGAAAAACGCATGGATACAATTGCTGGGCTTTGGGTCTTTGCGTGTTACGCGATTGCAGGGTTTTTACCGGTTTTGCTGAGGTTTGTTTGATGTCCCACATCGTTGCACAAGACGCGGCGCTACACGTCCACGAGGTCGGTGGGAAAGCCGTTGCCTTGTCGCGACTTTCAGGATTCGGGTTTAATCCGCCCGCTTTTTTCGTCATCCGCGCCGATGCCTTCGAGACGGATGAAGCGGTCGCCGGTCTGGACGATGCGATTGCCGGTTTGGGCGAAGGGCCGTTCGCGGTGCGAAGTTCGGCGCGTCAGGAAGACGGGGCAGAGCACAGTCATGCGGGCCAATTCGATACGGTTTTGAATGTCGCGGCTAAGGATGTCTGGCAGGCGGCCACGCAAGTCTGGAAATCGGGGTTCTCGGAAACCATCGCTACCTATCGGGCGGTCAAATCCGGCGGCAGTGCCGAAGGACCTGCTGTTATCGTGCAGCGCATGATTGATGCGGTTTCTGCCGGTGTTGCCTTTTCCGCCGACCCTGTGACCGGTCAGCGTGGTCAGGTTGTGATCTCGGCCATTGATGGCTTGGGCGAACGTTTAGTGTCCGGTGAAGAAGATGGTGAAGATTGGCGCGTGGGCGCAACCGTAAGCGGGCCTTCTGATCCCAAGGTTCTGACAAAAGAACAGGCACAGGTCGTGGCCGATCTTGCCCGCAAGGCCGAAGCCAGATTTGGTGCGCCACAAGACATCGAATGGGCCTTTGATGCGGACGGGCTGCATATTCTGCAATCGCGGCCCATTACGACCGCGCTGTTGCCTGAACCGCAGCCGGACACATCGCTGACGATCTTTGACAACTCGAACATCGTTGAAAGTTATCCGGGCATGGTCAGCCCTCTGACCTATTCTTTTGCGGTCCATGTCTACGCACGGGTTTATCGGGCCTTCGTGTCGCTTTTGGGGGTGTCTGATCAAACCATCGCGACGAACTCTGCTGTTTTCGGCAACATGTTGGGGCGGGTCGATGGGCGCGTTTATTATAATCTGGTGAACTGGTATCGGGCGTTGGCTTTGCTGCCGGGGTTTTCGTTAAACCGCGCCTATATGGAGACGATGATGGGGGTTTCCACCCCGATGCCGGATGAGGTTACCAGCGCTATCGGCCCGCCGCCCGCGCAAGGGGCTGCGCGTGTGCGGGAATACCTGAAGCTTGTGAAAGTAGGGGCAGGTCTTCTCTGGCAAGCGGTTAGGCTGCCCAAAACAAGAGCACGGTTCTACGACAGGCTGAATGCCGCGCTGAACGGTGGGTTTGACACCGACACGGCAGGCCCAACGGCGCTAGCGGCAGAATATCGCAGGATTGAAAGCACGCTGCTGGACCGGTGGGACGCGCCGCTGGTGAATGACTTTCTGTGCATGATTGCCTTCGGGGCGTCGCGCAATCTATTGGAAAAGTGGCTCGGCCCCGAAGGCCTGGTTTTGCACAACGATGTCATGATCGGTCAGGGCGATATTATTTCCGCTGAACCTGCACAGCGCATTGCCAGAATGGGGCAGATGGTTCGTGATGCAGGGATTGCCGACGCGCTGCGCGAGCAGGGAATGGGGGCGCTCGACGCGCATCCTGAAATCACGCAAGAGGTGCAATCCTACCTCGAAAAGTTCGGTGATCGCTGCACCGAAGAACTGAAGCTGGAAAGCATTCCGCTGAGCGAGGATCCGACCAGCCTGCTTCAGGCGATCGCGGCCAGTGCATCGCGCAGCGTCGTTGCCAGTCATGACACGCGGGATCCCGATTGGGATGAGCTATTTCCGAAGAACCCGATTAAACGGTTCTGCGCGAAATGGATCATCACATGGACCAAGGCCCGTGTTCGGGATCGTGAAAACCTGCGGTTCGAGCGCACGCGCATCTTTGGCTACACCCGCCGCGTGTTTCTTGCTTTGGGACGAGAATTCGAAGCGCGCGGGCTGTTGGCCGCGCGGCGCGATGTGTTCTTTCTGACCACCGAAGAAGTCCTCGGGGCGGTCGAAGGTTATGGTTTGTCGCCGAACCTGAAAGCCTTGGTTGAGTTGCGCAAAGCCGAGGACGGGGCGGCGGCGCTTCGTCCTGACCCGCCAGAGCGCATCGAATTGCGAGGTCCGGCAATCGCTCCGGCTTGGGAGGAGGCGCCCGTCGAACGGGACGCCGCAAAACAGCGGACCGCCACGGGGTGCTCGGCCGGTCAAGTCAAAGCCCGTGCGCGCGTCATTCGCGATCCGCGAACCGAAGCGCTGGCCCCCGGTGATATTCTGGTTGCGCGCCATACCGATCCCGGTTGGATCGCGGTGTTTTCGAACGCCTCGGCGATTGTTGTCGAGCGCGGGTCGCTTCTGTCGCACTCGGCGATTGTCGCGCGTGAATTGGGCATCCCTTGTGTTGTTGGCCTGAAAGGTGCGACGCAGTGGATTTCGGACGGCGAAATGATTTCTGTCGATGGGGCCACGGGCCAAGTGGAGCGATGCGATGCAGACGTCTGAAATCGAAGCCAAGGCAGCGTTTGACCATATCCGCTACGCCCAGCTTTGGGAGGACGCAGATGTCTTGACCCAAGGCCTTGGCGACTGTGCGGGGGGGACATTGGTGTCGATCTGCTCGGCGGGGGACAATGCGTTGGCGATGTTGACGCTTGACCCCAAGAAGGTTGTCGTTGTGGACCTGTCACTGGCACAGATTGCCTGCCTGAAACTGCGGATCGGGGCGTTTCAAAACCTCAGCCATCCAGAGTTTCTGGAATTGATGGGCGCGCGGCCCAGCGGCCAACGTGCATCCCTTTTGGCGAAAGCGCTGACTGGTCTGGATGACGAAATCCGCGCGTTTTGGGATGCGCTGACCCCAGAGGTCGAACAGCACGGGGCAGGGGGTGTCGGCAAATTCGAACGCTACTTCCGGATTTTCCGCACGCGTTTGTTGCCCTTGGTCCATTCGCAAAAGACAATTGACGCAATCTTTGTCTCGAGGCCGAAAGCCGACCGTCAGGTGTTCCTCGATACACGCTTTAATACGTGGCGCTGGCGGTTGCTGTTGAACGCCTTCTTCTCGCGTTTCGTGATGGGCCGAATGGGTCGGGACAAAGCGTTCTTCGATCATGTCGAGGGCAGCCCCGCCCAGCACGTTGCCCGCCGAATTCGTCATGCCGCGGTCGACTGCGATCCGGCTGAAAACCCTTATCTTCACTGGATCATGAAAGGCACCCATGGGGCAGCCCTGCCCATGACATGGCGAGAAGAGCATTTTGACACCATCAAAGCGCGCCTTGACCGGATCGACATTCGGCCCGGATCGCTAGAGGCGTTCATTTCGACAGGAGAAAAGGCCGACGGCTTCAATCTGTCTGATATCTTTGAATACATGTCGCCCGAGGTGTTCACGCAGGTCTATGGCAGCATCCTGAGCGCGTCTGCCCCCAAAGCACGCTTGGTCTATTGGAACATGATGGCGCCACGCCGTGTGCCGGCTTGTTATTCGTCTCGTGTCAAAACCTTAGGCGACGTCGAAGACCGCCTGAAAGCAGAGGACAAGGCGTTCTTCTATTCGGATTTCGTTGTCGAAGAGGTGATCGGTTGAGTCCGGTTTTCCAGATTGCTCTGGCTCTTGGGTCGGTCGCCGCGCTGCTGGGTCTGATGGCGATAGTGCGCAGGCTGGCGACCCAATGGCAGATCAGCGCCGAGGTGCAGCGCAAGCTCGTTCATGTCGGCACCGGACTTTATGCGCTTAGCCTGCCGTGGCTGTTTCCGGATCGCTGGCCTGTCTATGCGCTGGTTGGGGTAACCTTGATTGTGATGATGGTGCTGCGCCTGCCGAATTCGAAACTGGGCGGGACGTTGCACGGGGTCGAAAGGCAGTCTTATGGCGATCTGCTCTTGGCGATTTCCGTGGGGCTCTGCTTGTTTCTGGCCGGAGACGACCTTTACCTCTATGTCTTGCCGATTGCGGTTCTGACCTTTGCCGATGCGGCTGCGGCGCTTGCCGGTAGCACCTATGGAAAACGGTTCTTCCGCGTGGAAGACGGTGACAAAAGCATAGAAGGCAGCGTTGTTTTCTTTGTCATCACGCTGGTGATCTCGATGCTGTGCCTGATGCTTATGACACCCTTCGCACCCCTGAATATCATCGTGTTGTCTTTGATGGTTGCGGGCTTTGGCACATTGGTCGAGGCGGCAAGCTGGCGTGGGTTTGACAATTTCTTTCTGCCGTTGGGGCTGCTGATTTTTCTGTCTGTCCACGCAGCAAACCCGCTTCAGGAACTGGCCATGCTGGCGGTTACGTTTGCTCTCAGCATCGTTGCGTTCAAAGCCATCTCGCCCAAAATCGGGCTGACCAATCACGCCTCGCGGGTCTACGTGATCACCGTGTTTCTGCTGCTCGCCGTGACGGCCGTTCAAAACGCGCTCGTTCCGATCCTTGTACTTGCCGCACACGCATGGAGCCGCACCGCCGCCCCCTGCAACAGCAGATTTCCCGATCTGGATATTGTCGCGGCATTGGCTTTGGTCAGTATCGGTTGGCTGACGCTGGGCAATGCGACGGGATGGAATGCTGTTTCCTTTTACGGGATGACCGCGATGGGGCTGATGGTTGGGCTGTGCGCCATTGCCGTGACGCCCCGTAGCACTCTGGCCCGCGTGGCCATTTTAACGGCCATTGTTCTGGCGCTTTGCGTGGTGCGTTACTTGGTGATCGGTCTCAATCCCGACCCTGCAAACTGGAACGGACCGATGTGGTCTGTCACTATCGCCAGCCTAGCCTTGGCGACGGCTGCGCCCTCGCTTGTACCGCAGGCCTTTGTGCAAGCGCGGGTGATAAAGCTGACACTGCTTTCGCTTGCGATCCCTCTGGCCACCTATCTGTATTCAATCGACTATTCGGGTTTTTTCACATGACGCAGCACAGTTTCCGCGCTGATGGGGCAAAGATTACAGTCTATCTTGATGGCCCTGTTTGGGACGGTAAACCAACCGCCGCCATAGGCGCATTCGCGTGCAAAACAAAAGAAGGTGGCGCGGCTGTCTTGCAGCAGGCGATCGACTGCATTCGCGACAATGGCATCACGCACATCATCGGCCCGATGGACGGCGATACGTGGCACAGCTACCGTTTCGTGACGCAAACCGATGAAAGCCCCGCGTTCCTGCTCGAGCCGAAGAACACGCCCGATGCGCTTGAAGTGTTCAAAGAGGCGGGCTTTTCCGAGATCAGCAGCTATTTCTCGGCCCGTGTTCCGCTGGAACAAGCGGCTAAAACCGCACCGCCCGCCACAACGGATTTCGAGATCGAACACTGGGACGGCACAGATCCCGAACGGCTGTTCGGTCAGGTGTTCGAATTGTCCTGCGAGGCATTTGCCAACAATGCCTTCTACAAACCCATCACCCGAGACGCGTTTCTTGCGATGTATATGCCCATCGTGCCCATGCTGAAGCGCGAGCTTATTCTTTTCGCCAGACGGCCGGATCAAACGCTGGTGGGTTTTCTGTTCGGAACGCCAAACTACGCCGAGGGGCCAAAGCCCAGCAGTGTCATCCTGAAGACCTATGCAAGCCTTATGAAAGGGGCGGGGCAACATCTGGCTTATACGTTTCACAAGACGGCGGCTGCGGACGGATTTGACACGGCCATCCACGCCCTGATCCACGATGATAACCTGTCGGCGCTGCGCAGTGCGGCCGAGCGGGCAGATGTGTTCCGCCGCTACGGGCTGTTCGGGTTGAAGCTGGATGACTAGCATTTTGGGTGATTTCGCCGATGCGGTTGCGCGCCATCCCGACAGGGTGGCGATTGTCGATGGCACGGGGAAGGAAACCACCTTCAGGCAACTCAAAGCCCGCGCAGACGGGTTCGCGCGGGCATGGCAGGCGCGCGGGATTGGGCAAGGCGACCGCGTGTTGCTTGCGATGAAACTGGATGCCGACCTTTACGCAAGCCTTGCGGCGCTTTGGTCACTTGGGGCGACGGTTGTGCTTCCTGAGCCTGCGATGGGGCTGGCGGGCCTGCGTCACGCGGCCAAGGTCACCAACGTGTCTGCGTTTTGCAGCTCGGGCCTTTATGGTCTGTTGAAATTCGCTTTGCCGGAATTGTGGTCGCTGCGCCATCTTCGGCCCCGGGTTCTTGGCGGTAATCCACTGGATACACCTTCTCCGAAAGATGCTGACATTGCGTTGATTTCTTTCACCTCGGGGACGTCCGGCGCGCCGAAAGCGATCCCGCGCAGCCATGGGTTTCTTTCGGCCCAACATCACGCAATTGCGCCCCTTCTGTATAGCAAAGCGCCCGAGCGCGATCTTGTCGCCTTTCCGGTGTTCGTTCTGATCAACATCGCAAGCGGTCAGACCTCTGTTCTGCCGAACTGGAAAATGTCGCGTTTGGCGGACCTTGGCGCTGGGCAGCTTGAACAGTGGGTCACCCGCCAAAACGTATCGCGCGCGTTGTTGCCGCCGTCACTGTGTGAAAAGCTGGCGATGGTGGCATCCGCCGCACCGGTCCACACCGTTTTTACCGGCGGTGGCCCCGTTTTTCCCGATCTTGTAACCCAGTTGAAATCGGCAAAACCCGATCTGCGGATCGTCTGCGTTTATGGCTCAACCGAAGCCGAGCCCATTGCGCACCTCAATTCGGACGAGGTCACATCGGACGATCATGCCAGCATGATGTCGGGCAAGGGGCTGCTTGTCGGTTATCCGGTCGACGATATTCATGTCCGGATCGTTGAGGGCGAAATTCAGGTCGCGGGCGCGCATGTGAACAGCGGATATCTGGACCCAAAACATGATGCGGAAAACAAAGTTCATGATGGCGCGGTTGTTTGGCACCGCACAGGGGATGCGGGGTATTTCGATGACCAAAGGCGGCTCTGGCTGCTGGGGCGCGTGGGGTCCGAGGTTTATGTAAACGGCGAGCCGGTGTTCCCGTTCTCGGTCGAGGTCGCTGCGCGCGGGTGGGATGGGGTGACGCGGTGCGCCCTGTCGGCGAAAGGCGATAAACCCTGTCTGGTCATCGAGGGCGACGACCGCCACCAAGATGACTGGCGCCAAAAAGCGGGCCAGTTGGGAATTCAAAGCGTCAAGATCGTCGCGAAGATCCCGATGGACAAACGCCATGCGTCAAAGGTCGATCAGGCGGCGTTGAAGAAGCTGATTTAATCCAATTCCGCCAGTTTGGGCGACTACCTAGGGGCCGGGTACGATCTGCGTTTCCCCAGCGTTAAAACCCGCCCCATTCCAGTCCGAATTTGCTCAGGTATTTCCTCAGTCTGTCGGCGTCGTTCTGGGTTTTGCGTTTGCTGCGGGATACCGCGAATAAGGTTCTGCCCGCGGCGCTCAGGCTTGAGGATGTGCGGCAGACGCGGATCACTTCGGCCAGTTGCACAAGGTCGAAAGGGTCCACATCCGACGCGCCGTCGCCCAGAACATCGGCGACCAATTTGTAATCGTCGTTGGATTGGCCCGAAGACCAGTCGCTTTGCAGCATGTCGATTTCTGATGTCACCATGGCACGGGTGATCCTGCCGCGCGGGGCGAGTGTGCAGAGCCTGCGGATCGATCCGGAAAAATCGCGAAAGTTGCCGGGCCAGTGCGTGGCGGGGTCTTTGGCGAACTCAAGATACTGGCTGCGCGCGTCCGAGTTGAAGCCGACGTGCACACCCAAATTCCGTTCGCAACGGTCCAGTTCGTGGAGCAGGTTTGCCTCGATATCCTCGGTGCGGCTGCGCAAGGGGGGCAGGGTAAAGCTCCACGTGTTCAGGCGGGCGAGCAGGTCGGGGCGAAATTGACCCGCGGCGGCAAGACTGCGCAGATCACGGTTGGCACCGGCAATCAGGTGGAACCGGCTTGAGATTTCGTGATCGGACCCCAGCGGATAGAAGCGCCCTGTTTCAATCGCGTGAAGCAGCACGGACTGCATGTTCGGGCTTAACTCGTCCACATCGTCAAGAAACAGGACGCCGCCGTCTGCCTCGCGTAGAAGACCGCTGCGTTCGGTGCCCGCCGTTCCAAGGTATGAACGGCGCTGTCCGAAAAGCGTGGCCATGGCATCGGGGCCGTTTAACGTTGCACAGTTCACATGAACCAGACGTCCCTTAAGACGGCGGCGATCCAGTTTCAGGCTGTGAATGCGTTCCGCCAGTTCGGTCTTGCCTGTTCCGGTTTCACCAAGCAGTAGGATCGGTTCGTCGGAATTGCTGGCGATCAGTTCGATTCGGTCGATGATATCGTTGTACTGCGCGTTGCGCGTTTCGATCCCGCCTTTCAGTTGATCGCTGTATTCGCGCGACAGTTGGTCGAAGCGTTGCTGCAATGCGTTATAGCGGCTGAGGTCCAGATCAATGATGTCGAACTTGGGTGTGTCGTCATCCGGTCCGGGTGGTCCTGTCTGGATCAGGCGGGCAGGGATGTGGCGGCTTTCGGTCAGCAGGAACCAGCAAATCTGCGCCACGTGCGTCCCTGTTGTCAGGTGCACGTGATAGCGTTCGCGGTCCTCGTCAAAGCCGTAGGACCGGGCGAAGTCGAACAGTTTGCCGTAGACCTCTTGGAAATCCCAAGGGTCTTTCAGATCAAGTTGCTGCAGCAGAACCTCGGTCTCGGGTGAGATTTCCTCGATCTCGCGCTGGATTTGTTTGGCCAGCCGCAAAAACCGCGAGTCATACAGCAATTCCAGCCGGTCGACGTGAAAATGGTCATGGCCGGTCAGGCTGGGCGTCGGCTTCCACCGCCGTTTCTTGCCCATATCAAGCTTTGTTCCGAGGAATCCGATGACCACGTTTCGCATGGCTTATCCAATTTTATAAATAAAGATAAATATGGATATTAACTGTGGGTGGCGAATTTCGCAAATTCCTATATTATCCCTTAAAATCAATACCCTAACTGAAAAATATTTTTTCGTTCTGGTTGTGCTGGGGTCATGTCAAAACATTCCCACAACCAATGAGGAACGAAGAAATGGCGAACAAATCCGTGTTTGCATCGATGAAAGGCCGGTTGCTGCCGAAAGCGACGTCTACCAATGCCCACGGGGCACCGGCCTACGCTTATTCCGATGCGCATGCCCTTGCGCAGGTCGCTGTTACCGGCACTTTCGGGGGTATGTTCTATCAGACGCCGCAGGAAGAACTGGAATACGTTCTGGATGTGGCCGAGTCCGTCGAGCCGCGCTACCTGGCGCAAGCCGCGATCTACGCCCGCCAGTCGGGCTACATGAAGGACATGCCGGCTGTGCTGCTGGCGGTTCTGGCGCGGCGCGATCCGGTTTTGTTCCGTGCGGCCTTTGGTCGTGTGGTCGATAACGGCAAGATGCTGCGCACTTTTGTGCAGGTCGTCCGTTCCGGTCGGACGGGGCGTAAATCGCTGGGGTCTGCACCGAAGGCTATGGTGCGCAACTGGCTGAACACCGCCTCTGATCGGGCTTTGCTGTATGCCAATATCGGGAACGACCCGTCGTTGGCTGACGTGATCAAAATGGTGCACCCGAAACCGGCTACGGCCGAACGCGAGGCACTGTTTGCCTGGATCGTCGGGCGGCCGTGCGATGTGGCGCGGCTGCCGCAGGCCCTGCAGGACTGGATGGCATTCAAGGAAACGGGCAAAGGCCCGATGCCGGATGTGCCGTTCCAGATGCTGACGCAGCTAAACCTGTCTTCGGCCCAGTGGGCGCGTCTTGCGCGCAACGGGTCGTGGCAGATGGTGCGCCAGAACCTGAACACGTTCCAGCGTCACGGCGTTTTCGACGTGGCCAAGAATGTGGATCACGTAGCAAAGCTGCTGCGTAAACCTGGCGCGATCGCCAAAGCACGCGCGTTTCCGTACCAGCTGATGGTGGCGGCGCAAAACGTGAACGGCGATATGCCGCGCAAGATCGTGGACGCTCTGCACGATGCGATGGAAGTCGCCGTAAAGAACGTGCCGAAGATCGATGGTCAGGTCGTTGTGTGTCCGGACGTGTCCGGTTCGATGACTTGGGCTGTGACAGGCCATCGTCCGGGGGCGACGTCGGTTGTCCGCCACGTGGATGTGGCGGCGCTGGTGGCAGCGTCCTTCCAGCGCGTGAACCGCGGATGTCAGGTTCTGCCGTTCGACTTCGACGTACGTGATGTGCGTCTGGAGCCGCGCGACACGATCCTGACCAACGCCGAGCGTCTGGCCGCGATGGGTGGGGGTGGAACAAACTGTTCCGCGCCGCTGAAGTGGCTGAACGAACGGGGCCGCGCGCCGGATCTGGTGGTGTTCGTGTCCGATAACCAATCGTGGGTTGATGCCCGCGCTGGGGGTCGGGGGACGGCGATGTTGCAGGAATGGGAAACGATCAAACGTCGTAACCCGAAGGCCAAACTGGTCTGCATCGACATCGCGCCATACGGAACGACGCAGGCGCAGACACGTGAAGACGTGCTGAACATCGGCGGCTTCTCGGATGCGGTCTTTGACCAGATCGCAGCCTTTGCCAAAGGTCAGACCAATCCGGACCACTGGGTTGGCGAGATCGAGAAGATCGACGTCTAAAACATAGGGTCAGGCGGAATGCCTGTGGGACTACTACTCATTTAAGCAATGCTGCTGTCTCACAATCGGACTTGTCCGCCTGACCCAACCGAAACGAAGGAAAAAGGAACGACTTTCGCGTTTAATGCGGGCATGGCGGGGGCACGATCAGAGGAACTTGGCGGTTCGACTCCGTCACTCTTGCGGGCGCTCTCTGGCATGGGCGGGACCTCGTACCGCCGTGTCTGTTTTAAACGCAAAAGTCTCGGCGAATGCCGGTGGAACTACAGAGCTGTTAACTCCCGGGTCGCGGGTTCGAATCCCGTCGTGGCCGCCAACTATGGTCACGTAGCTCAGTCTGGTAGAGCAGGACGTTTCACCAAACACTTGTCGTCGAGACGGAATTTTTCCGGGGGAATGCCCGTGGGAGTACATCGCTATGGAACGATCGCCGAAAGGCCTCTCACGAAACACTTGTCCCCCGGACCCTGAACGTAACGAATAGAAAGGAATACCCCGGCGAATGCTGAAGGAACTACATGGCACACCAGGGATCGGTCGAGCGGGTTCAACTCCCCTCCTTGCCGGCGCCCAGACGGAAAACGCATCTGCCCATTCGGATGCGGGGCGGGCCTCCCAAACTGTTTCTTCCCACTTTGTCGCCGGGGCCAATACCCAAAGGGGCGGATGCCCACAGACCTTCAGGTAGACGCCCCCGAAAGGGGAACATGGGGAACCGTGTTGTGCTGGTTCAAGTCCAGTCCGGAGTACTCCGGTGGCGGAAAATCGGTTTGTGACCGCCTTGTCGCCCCGACAGGGTAAATATGTGAGTGAAGATTATGACTGAAGATATGACATTTGATCCTGTGACTGGCGACCATCTGAAAGAGTGGGGACATCGGCCAGGCAAACAATTTCCGGACCTGCTGACGCGGGCGAATGCCATGCGCGCCGAAGGCTTTGGTCTGGTGCGCATCCGGCAAGAGCTTGAGGGCGAAATCCCTCCGGTCGTGCCGACGATGGACCCGCACGCACATGGCGCTGTTGCGTTTCATGAAAACATCGACGTCACCCATCCGGACGAGGAAGACAACGTTCTGAAGGTCCGCGAAACGATGGCTGCGCTGATGCAAACGCCAACGATCGAAGCTGGTGCGATTATGCCCGATGCCTGTCCGGCAGGGCCGGTCGGGACCATTCCGGTCGGTGGTGTGGCGGCAGCGCGGAACGCGATCCATCCGGGAATGCATTCGGCGGATATCTGTTGTTCGGTGATGATCACCGATCTGGGTAATGCCGATCCGAAAGCGGTGCTGGATGCCGCGCAGTCGGTGACGCATTTCGGACCGGGCGGACGGCCACAGGGACAACGGTTCACAACCTCGCTGAAGCTGCTGGATGCGTTCCGTGAAAACCCGTTTCTGAACAACCCCAAGTCCCTGCGGATGGCGCAGGAACATATGGGTACGCAAGGGGACGGGAACCACTTCCTGTTTGTCGGTCGGTCGCGGAAAACCGGACGGACGGCGATCGTGACCCACCACGGGTCGCGTGGGCCGGGTGCGGTTCTGTATAAGAACGGCATGGCTGTGGCGGAACGGTTCCGGAAAGAACTGTCACCAAAGACACGCAAACAGAACGCGTGGATTCCGGCGGACACGCAGGAAGGCCGCGATTACTGGGACGCGCTGCAGCTGATCCGGAAGTGGACCAAGGCGAACCATAACGCGATCCATCAAGCGACGCTTGAAGCCGCGCGCGCTGGCGACGTGGGCGAGCGGTTCTGGAACGAACATAACTTCGTCTTCAAACGGGGTGATCTGTTCTACCACGGCAAGGGCGCGACCCCTGCTTGGGATGACTACGCGCAGGATGCCACGGGTCTGACCCTGATCCCGCTGAACATGTCCGAACCGGTACTGGTTGTACGCGGCAAGGATGCGGATCACGGACTGGGCTTCAGCCCGCACGGCGCTGGGCGGAACTTTTCGCGGTCCGAACATAAGCGTCGGATGGGGGCGGTGACGCCCGAGCAGATGCTGAAGGCGGAAACCGAAGGTCTGGACGTCCGTTTCCATGCCGGTGGCGTCGATGCGTCGGAGCTGCCGTCCAGCTACAAAAGCGCGGACAGCGTTGTGGCGCAGATCAAATCCTATGATCTGGCCGAGATCGAGGACTACATCGATCCGTACGGCTGCATCATGGCGGGGGATGTGCCTCCGTTCTGGAAAAACAAAAAGAAAGGCCGGCGGTGAGTGTCACCGGCGGCCTTCGCCATGTTTTGGCACATGCGCTAAGCGACTGACGCGCGATCAGAACGCCACCCTGTCGCCGCCCTTAAGATCCAGTATCTCGCGCGCTTCGTCGGGTGTGGCCACCTGACTGCCAAGGTCTTCGACAATACGCCGGATTTTGGCCACCTGTTGCGCGTTGCTTTCTGCCAGCTGGCCACGGGAAATGAACAGGCTGTCTTCCAGCCCGACGCGCACGTTTCCACCCATCTGGCTTGCCGTGGTGGCTAAGGGCATCTGTGCGCCGCCAGCCCCCAGAACCGACCAGCGATAGTCGTCCCCGAACAGACGGTCGGCGGTGCGTTTCATAAAGATCAGGTTGTCGACCTCGGGGCCGATGCCGCCAAGAATGCCGAAGATGAACTGGATAAAGATCGGCGCTTTGAACAGCCCGATATCCATACAGAATTTCAGGTTATACAGGTGCCCGACATCATAGCATTCGTGTTCGAACTTGATGTCGTGCGGGGCCAATGTGTCGGCGGCTTCCTTGATGTCGCGGAAGGTGTTGCGAAAGATGTTCTGGTCCGAGCCCGCGACATACTCCTTTTCCCAGTCGAACTTCCAATCGCCGTCCTTGTAGCGGTTCGCCAGTGGATGGAACGAGAAGTTCATCGAGCCCATGTTCATCGAACAAATCTCGGGGCTGAAGGTTTTGGCAGGGGTGATCCGGTCCTGAATGGACAGGGTCAGGGACCCGCCGGTCGAGATGTTGACGACGGCATCTGTCGCTTGCTTGATACGCGGCAGGAAGGGCGCGAAATCGTCCGGATTGACCGAAGGCGCGCCGGTTTCGTTGTTGCGCGCATGCAGGTGCAGGATCGATGCACCGGCTTCGGCGGCATCAATCGCCTGCTGGGCGATGTCATCATAGGTGTAGGGAAGCGCATCTGACATGGTCGGTGTATGGATGGCCCCTGTGATGGCGCAGGTGATGATGGTTTTCTTTTGACGTGCCATAGGTCAGGCTTCCTTGTCGTCTTTCGGGGCAATCACGCGATAGCCCAGCGGGAATAGTTGCAGATCAAAGCGGGTTCGAATGAGGCCCCAAATCCCTTTGGGGGCTTTCAGCATCACCACGATGGCGACGATGCCCAAAACGATCAGATAGATCGTCCCGAGATCGGCCAGCGTTTCGCGCAATGCGAAAAACACCAGCGTTCCGATGATCGGTCCTTCAAGCGTGCCGATGCCGCCGATCACCAGAGAGACCAGCCCCACGGTGAGGATGAACTTCCCCATCACATCGGTGATGTCCTCGATCTCGATCGAGTAGGCGCCGGTGGGCGCTGCGGCTTGGTTCTTCCACGCCGCCTCGACGAGGAAGGTGTCCCCCTGAAGGGGGCTCTCCACAGAACTCGACAGCGAGCCCGGGAAGACGGTGAGATCGGAGTCCTCGCGCTCGACGGCC
>CATNDK010000019.1 GCA_950096585.1 Thalassococcus halodurans
TGGCGTCACGGTTTCAAAACGGTCGGGCTGGCGCATATTCCCACTGATCTGGTTCAATGTGCGCCTTGCTGGCGGTACTGCTGTGCGTTGGCAGGCTGGTCGCGACATTGATGTTGCTTCCGTGGATGGCGTTATCATTGGCGGTGGCGACGACATTGCCCCCACGCTTTATGGCGGCGAGGTCAAAATCGGCGTGCGGCTTGATCCGGATCGGGACGCTCTTGAAGCGGATGTCATTCGGCAGGCTTTTAAACGCGACCTTCCTATTCTTGGCATTTGCCGAGGATCCCAGATGATCAACGTAGTGTCCGGTGGAACGCTTCATCAGGATGCGTATGGCGTTTACACCTCCAAGAAATACCGCACGATCCTGCCACGCAAACGGGTAACGTTGGAAAAAGGCAGTCTGATCGAAGAGACAACTCAGGTTGCCTGTGTCGACGTGAACGCACTTCACACGCAAGCGGTGGATAAGCTGGGTGATTGCCTGAAGGTGGTCGGGCGCGACGAAGGCGGTATGGTACAGGCGATCGAACGCGATCGTGATCCGTTTGCCCTAGGCGTTCAATGGCACCCTGAACATCTGTTCTATCGAAAAGCCCAGCGTCGGATTTTCGGAGCTCTTGTGGCCGCAGCACGCGCGCGCCAGCAGGAACGGAACCAAATTTCTTATACGCACGGTCAAGCCATTAGCGACAGTTTGTAGCAATCTTTCCGAGTTCCCAAGAAAACGGCCTATTCTGATGGATAGGTTTTGAAAAAATCCGGAACCGATGGGTTTTCCGGCCGTTTTCCTTATGAACAACCGAAAGGAAGCAACATGGCGACGGATATTTTCGTAATCGGCCTCGTTGCGCTGATATTGATTGCCGGTTTGATACTGGTGCTTACCAGCAATTCGCGCGACGACGCGGGTGAGGGCAAAAGTAGCCGCAATGAGCGGTCTTGATAAGTAAATCGTCAAGAGTGGAAAAGAGCGGCCCTCGGGTCGCTCTTTTCGTTTGTGCGGGCGCCTTGCCTCTGGACGCCGCCGTGGAAACAGGGTGTGCTTAAGGAAATACGGAAACAGGGGCGCTCAATGGCTGATTTGGAAAAACGCATTTCTCAGGGTCGCGGGGACGAACCTGCGGATATCGTTTTACGGGGTGGTCGGGTATTTGATCTGGTGACAGGGCTGTTCATCGACGGCGATGTCGCTATTTGCGGCGATACGATTGTCGGGATCGGCGCAGAATATGAGGGCGCGCGGATCGTTGATGTGTCTGGCCTGACTTTGGTGCCCGGGTTCATCGACACACATCTTCACATCGAAAGCTCGCTGGTCACGCCCTTTGAATTCGACCGTTGCGTCGGACCGCGCGGGGTGACGACAGCCATTTGTGATCCCCATGAGATTTCGAACGTGATCGGCTTGGACGGCATCCGGTATTTCCAGAAGGCCAGCGAAAGCTGTCTGATGGATATCCGCGTGCAATTGTCGTCATGTGTTCCGTCGACCCATATGGAAACCGCCGGGGCCGAGTTGTTGGCCGATGATATCGCTGAGGTGATGAACCACCAGTCGGGCATCGGGCTGGCCGAGGTCATGAATTATCCCGGTGTGATCCATCGCGATCCCCAGATGATGGACAAGCTGCGTCTGTTTGAGGGCGGCCACAAAGACGGACATTGCCCGCTGCTGTCCGGCAAAGACCTGAACGCCTACGTTTCCGCAGGAATTTTTACCGAACACGAGGCCACATCCCCCGATGAAGCCCGTGAAAAATTGCAAAAGGGCATGCGGGTACTGATCAGGGAAGGCTCTGTGTCCAAGGATCTGGATGCCCTTCAGCCGCTGCTGACAGACATCACCGCGCCTTACATGTGCCTTTGCACCGATGACCGGAACCCGCTTGATATCGCCGAACAGGGTCATTTGGACTTTATGATCCGGCGTTTGATTGGCCTGGGGTCGCCCGTTTTGGCAACCTATCGTGCCGCAGCGTTGTCTGCCGCTGAAGCGTTCGGTTTGAAAGATCGCGGGCTCATTGCACCGGGCAAACGCGCCGACATTGTTGCAGTCAAAAGTCTGGAAGATTGCGACGTTCAGATGGTTTTTGCCGCAGGTCAGCTTTTGACAGACGATGTTTTTGCCAACCGGCAAATCATTGATCCGGTTGGGCTGAGATCGGTTAAGGCACCGCAAGTGGCTGCCTCAGATTTCCGACGTGTCACCAACCGTGAAACGGTGGATGTCATCGGCATTCGGGAAGGTCAGATCTTGACGGATCACCTGTCTGAAGATGTCGCGATCATTGATGGTGACCAAAAACCCGACATCGACCGCGACCTGATCCGCATCGCCGTGATAGAACGGCACGGTAAAAACGGAAACATCGCCACAGGCTTTGTCCGTGGTTTCGGAATGCAGGCGGGGGCCATTGCATCAACCGTTTGTCACGACCATCACAACATTGCCTGTGTCGGTGCGAACTACAAAGACATGGCCGTTGCCTCGAACCGGCTGAGCGAGATTGATGGCGGGTTTGTTGTCGTGCGTGATGGTCAGGTTCTGGCGGAACTTCCCTTGCCGGTGGCTGGCCTTATGAGCCTTGATCCCTTTGAAAAGGTGCACGACCAACTGGTTGACCTGCGGGCAGCTGCAAAATCGCTTGGCGTGAAGCTGGATGAGCCGTTTCTGCAGCTTGCCTTCTTGGCGTTGCCGGTTATCCCTGCGTTGAAAATTACAGATCGTGGCATGGTCGATGTACATAAGTTTGAAATCATCGGCTGATTGTCATCGCGCTGTCATCATCGACGGGTAATGGCGCAAGCGACGTTAAATGGAGATACTATCGTGACGACCTACGCACTGAACGGCCTTGGCCGGATCGGAAAACTTGTACTGAAGCCTTTGTTGGAAAAGGGGTGCAAGATAGCGTGGCTGAATGATGCGGTGGGCGATGCCGCCATGCATGCGCATCTGCTTGAGTTCGATACAGTTCATGGCCGCTGGGACGCCGAGTTTTCCAGCAATGCGAAGGGTCTGTCGGTGGATGGCACCTTTATGCCTGTCTACAACGAACGCGACCTGACCAAGCTTCCGCTTGAGGGCGTCGATGTGGTGATCGATTGCACGGGCGCGTTCAAAACCACCGAAAAATTGCAGCCCTATTTTGATGCGGGCGTGAAAAAAGTGGTGGTCTCGGCCCCTGTAAAAGAGGACGAGGCCGTCAATCTGGTTTTCGGCGTCAATCACGATATCTACGATGCGGCTCAGCACCGGATTGTGACCGCGGCCAGCTGCACGACAAACTGCCTCGCTCCGGTGGTGAAGGTTGTGCATGAAAAAATCGGAATCAAGCACGGATCCATCACAACAATCCATGACGTGACCAACACGCAGACAATCGTTGATCGCCCCGCAAAAGATCTGCGCCGTGCGCGGTCTGCATTGAATTCCCTGATCCCGACAACAACGGGCAGCGCCACGGCGATCACCATGATCTATCCGGAACTGAAAGGCCGCTTGAATGGCCACGCGGTGCGCGTGCCTTTGCTGAACGCGTCGCTGACGGATTGTGTGTTCGAACTGGAGCGCCCGACCACGGTGGAAGAGGTCAACGGCTTCTTCAAAGACGCCGCTGAGGGCGAACTTAAAGGTATTCTCGGATATGAAGAACGCCCGTTGGTGTCGACCGACTACGTCAACGATGCCCGGAGTTCCATCATCGACGCCTTGTCGACCATGGTGGTGAACGGCACCCAGCTTAAGGTCTACGCGTGGTATGACAACGAATGGGGGTATGCGCACCGTTTGGCCGATGTCAGCCTGATGGTGGGCAACAGCCTATGACCGGACGGGCAGAGGGCCTGACCGCCTATATCGCGGTCACCGCCGCCTATTGGGCGTTTATGCTGACCGACGGCGCGTTGCGCATGTTGGTGCTGTTGCACTTCCACACGCTAGGCTTTTCGCCGGTTCAACTGGCCTATCTGTTTGTTCTGTATGAAATCGCAGGCGTTGTGACGAACCTTTGCGCAGGGTGGATCGCCGCGCGATTTGGTCTGACTTCAACGCTCTATGCCGGGCTGTCACTTCAGGTTCTGGCCCTGTTGGCCCTGTCGCAGCTTGATCCGAATTGGGGGATTGGCCTGTCGGTGGCCTTTGTCATGGCTGTTCAGGGTGCATCTGGCGTGGCCAAGGATCTGTCCAAAATGTCCGCCAAAAGCGCCGTGAAGGTGCTGGCACCCAGCGGGCAGGGCGGTTTGTTCCGGTGGGTTGCGGTTCTGACCGGTTCGAAAAACGCCGTTAAGGGATTTGGATTTCTCTTAGGCGCCGTGCTTTTGGCGGCGTGGGGCTTTGTGCCTTCGGTTCTTGGTATGGCCGCAATTCTGTTTGTCATCCTGTGTGCGGTGATCTGGAAAATGCCGTCGGGCCTGCCAAAGGGAAAGAAGGGCACAAAGTTCGGCGATATCTTTGCCACAACGTCGAATGTGAACTGGTTAAGCGCTGCGCGCGTCTTTCTGTTTGGCGCGCGGGATGTGTGGTTCGTTGTTGGCATCCCGATCTATTTCTACGCGGTGCTGTCGGACGGGTCCGAGGCTGGGAACCGGCAGGCCTTTTTCATGATCGGGTCTTTCATGGCCGTTTGGACGATCCTCTATGGCTTTGTTCAGGCCAATGCGCCCAAACTATTGCGCGCGAACACGCGATCTGAGGCTGAATTGATCGCCGCCGCGCAAACCTGGGTGATTGCTCTGACGATTATTCCCGCTGTTTTGGCCGTCGTACTGTGGGGCGTGGGGGCAAGTTTCGGCACCACCGTCATGCTTGTTTTAGGATTGCTGTTGTTCGGTGCTATTTTTGCGGTGAACTCGTCTTTGCATTCCTACCTGATCCTTGCGTTTACGAGCGGGGAGCGTGTGACGATGGACGTCGGATTTTACTATATGGCCAACGCCGGTGGTCGGCTTTTGGGCACGGTTCTGTCCGGTCTCAGTTATCAGATCGGTGGCGTTTCTGCTTGCCTCGCGACGGCTTCAATGATGCTTGCGTTCAGCGCACTTGCTGCAGGTCGCCTGCAAAGGTGATTTTCCAAGATATGCTTGACCTGCCTACGGCTAGGTGAAATTTTCAGGCCATGCGAATGATTGGGCTGGCCTTGCAAAAACAATTTTATATCAACGCGGTTGGCGTCTTGTCAGTTAATCTGGAGCACTGACTGTGATCCGCTTTCTGCACAGTTCCGACCTGCATTTGGGAAAGCCATTCGGCCGTTTTGATGAAGACGTTCGCGCGGCCTTGAAAGTGACCCGTCAATCCATCGTGTCCCGACTAGGGTCTTTGGCGCAGGAACGGCAAGCGTCGCATGTATTGCTGGCCGGTGACACCTTTGACGCGGAAACACCGCCGCCGCGTGTGATCCGGCAAATGTTAAACGACGTGGCCAAGTATCCTGATGTGACGTGGGTCATTCTGCCGGGGAATCACGATTCATTGGCCGCGACCGAACTTTGGCGGGTGTTGCGGCGGGATGCCCCCAAAAACTTACTTCTGGCGACCGAGGCCGAGGCGATCACCTTGAACGCGCAAACGGTCCTTCTTCCGGCGCCTTGCACAGCGCGCGATCCGGGTCGGGATCTAACCGCGTGGATGGAGGGCCATGATACAGGCGACATGATCCGTATCGGGCTAGCGCACGGCAGTATCCGCGATTTCCGCAGTTCCGAAGACATCGGCGGAACCAGCGGCGGGGTGATCCCGCCGGATCGAAGCACATCTGCCAAGCTGGACTACCTTGCCATCGGCGACTGGCATGGCCGGATCGAGGTATCGCCAAACACATGGTATTCAGGCACGCCCGAGCCGGACAGTTTCAAAGAACATCGAACGGCCGGATGCAATCTGGTGGAAATTTCCGCCCATGGTCAGCCGGCCAAAGTTGAAGAGGTGCCCTTTGGCCAACTTGTTTGGCGTCACCTTGATATTGATCTGACGGAAACCGACGATTTTTCGTCGATCTTCCATGATCAAATGCCCGACGTGCATCAACGCCAACACTGCCTTTTTGAGGTTTCGATAACCGGTCGGCAATCGCTCGGGCATCGGCAGGGCGCCATCGATCTATTTAAAAAAGTCGCTCCGGATTTTCTTCATTTTGAAGTGGACATGTCGGGTCTGTCCATTCTTCCGGACGCGACCGATCTGGAAAAGATCGACACAACCGGCGCATTGCGCCACGCCGCCGATGTGCTGACCCAAGAGGCCGAGGCCGGAGATAAAGTTGCGGCCGCGGCCCTAGCGCGCTTGTTTTCCTATGCCGAGGGCGAGGCATGAAACTGCGTAGCCTGACACTGAAAAACATTCGCCGTTTTGCCGGGAAAACTGCCCATTTAGACGGTATCGGGGACGGGATCACCGTTGTTTCCGAAGCAAACGAGTTTGGGAAGACCACATTCTTCGATGCTCTCCACGCATTGTTTTTTGAGAAATATTCTTCGTCGGGCAAAACCATCAAATCAATGCAGCCGCCGTCGGGCGGTGGGCTTCGGATAGCGGCCGAGTTTGAACATGATGGCGCGCTGTATCGTCTTGAAAAGCGGTTTCTTAGTAAAAAGGGCGCGGCGTTGTTTGATGGCACGACCAATCGGTTGATCGCGCAGGACGGCGAAGCCGAGGCTTGGGTTGCACGGCTTTTGGGCGAAGGCGATGGTGGGCCTGCGGGCTTGCTTTGGGTCAGGCAGGGCGTTCTTGGGCTTGAGGCCGAAAATGCCAGTCAGGGCGAGAAAAAGAAGCTGGCCGATGCGCGCCGTGATCTGATGTCGTCTGTTATGGGGGAAATCGATGCGGTCACTGGCGGGCGTCGTATGGATCGTATTCGCAAAGACTGTGAAACGGATTTGCGCGCGATAACCACGCTCACAGGCCGACCTACTGGCGGATGGAAGCAGGCACTGGATGAACAAGCGAAATTGCAGGCCGAGCTGGAAACTTTGACTGGGCAATGCAGTGTGTTGCAGTCAACTCTGCGCGAACGGGCGCAGGTCGAAGCCGAACTTTTTCGGTTGATCGATCCTGACGCACGCAAACGTCTGGCAGATGATCTGGATGCCGCGCAGCAGGAGTTCGGTAAAGCCCAAGCGCAAGAAGGCAAGATCGCTGAGGCGCAGCAAAGAGTAGTGATCTGCCAAATGGAGCAAGACCGGATCACACGCGAATTGTCGGGGTTCGATGACAAGACGCGACAGTTTGATCTGGCCGTCAGCCAGTTGGCATCACTCAATGCTCAAATCGCAGAGGCGTCCGAGCAAGAAAGCGCATCAAAGGCCCGTTTGTTTGAAACGCGTCAGGCTTTGGATACAGGACAGGCAGATATCCAGAAACGTCGCGCGGCGATGGATCAGGCTTTGAAACGTGAAAAGCGGAAATCAGCCGAACAAGAGCTTGCGCGTTTGAACAGTGTTCTGAAGCAAGCCAAGGAACACGTGGACGCGATCCATCAGGCCGAGTCCGTTTTGAAGGCCACCAAGGCGACAAAGGCCGATCTCACCCGCGCCGAAGGCTTGGCGCGCGATATCCTACACGCTGAAACCGTGATCGCGGCAACGGCCCCCAGTTTGAAACTGACATATTTGTCTGATCAACGGGCGATGCATGATGGGAAATCCGTGGATCAGGATGGGTTGATTGCGTTGCACGATGGATCTGAAATCGAGTTTCCGGGCGTGGCAAAGCTGGTCTTCTCGTCAGGCAAGGATGGGTCAGAAGAACTTCGGTCGGCGTTGGAGCACAACCGCGCAGAGTTGCAGGCCACATTGGACAACTGCGCGCTGTCGTCCGTGGATGAGCTACGAAATGCATTACGGGCCTCAACAGACGCCGAGGCGCGAAAAGTCACGGCAAAACAGGTTCTTAACGCCCTTGCTCCGGACGGAATCGACGCCATTCATGCGCGCGTGAAAGAGCTTGCTGCGCTTGGGCAGGACGTGGATGGTGACGACGGTGGAGGCGTCACTGTTGATGAGGCGCGTCATGCTCTCAGGTCATCCGAAGACGCTTTGAATACCTTGCAGGGTGCCAGTTCAGCCGCACAAACGTCTTACGATCAACATCGTGAAACGGTCATCCGATTGGGGGCAGAGCGCAATGTTTGCCAGCAAAACATTGATCGCTTCAATCATGACCTGGGCGATGAAGCTGCGCGCAGTGACCTTAAATCCAAGATGCTATCGGACTTGGCCACGGCCAGCCAAAAGACCAATGAGGCCATGCAGGCGCTTGAAGATTTGCGGACACAATCCGCAGATATCCTGACCGTGCGCGCAAATCTGCAAAGGTCTGAGGCGGCGATGAAAGCCGCGAACGACCGGCGTGCCGCGCTTGGATTGCGTCAGACTGATCTTAACGCGCGGATTGAGGCGCAGGCTGGTCAAGGGATCGAAGAAAAGCGCGATGAAACAGCCGAGCGTTTAGAGCGTGTCAGCCAGCGGGTCCAGCGGTTCGAAGACGAAGCAGCGGCCTTAAGCAAACTTTTGAGCGTGTTGGATGCCATGCGGGAACAGGCGCGCGAAACGTATTTCGGGCCGGTTCAGGAAGAACTCGAACCTTTGCTAAAAATTCTTCACGGCGAAGCGGCGCTTCAGTTCGATAGTGACACCGTGATGCCCGAGGTTCTGACGAGAAACGGGGATGAGGAGAGGCTGGAAAGCCTGTCTGGCGGCACGCAGGAACAGATCGCCATTCTGACGCGTCTGGCCTTTGCGCGGCTGTTTGCCCGTCAAGGTCGCCATGTTCCGGTGGTGCTGGATGATGCGCTGGTGTTCTCTGATGACGACCGCATTATCAGAATGTTCACTGCCCTGAACCGAGTGGCCTTGGATCAGCAGATACTGGTCTTTACCTGCCGCCAGATGGCCTTTGCCCAGTTGGGCGGGCATCAGCCCGTCATTCAGATCGAAGATCGTCACTGACGGGCTGATACATTTTCAGATCAATCGTAGACGATGTTTGGCAACCACGTGATGACCTCGGGCACCAACATACATACGATCAAACCCACCAACTGAAGCGCCAAAAAGGGCAGGGCGGATTTGAAGATGTCGCTCATCGGGATTTCCGCAGGTGCGACCCCGCGCAGATAGAACAGCGCGTATCCGAACGGTGGAGACAGGAAGCTCATCTGCATGTTCACCAGATAGAGCACGCCGAACCACAGAACGAGGTCATCAGCACTTTCCAGACCGAAGGCCTGCGCGCCCAGCGCCTTAATGATCGGCACAAAGATCGGAACGCAGAGCAGCAGAATACCAACCCAGTCAAGGAACATACCAAGGATCACAAGCAGAACCTGCATCAGGATCAGAATACCCCAAGGGCCAAGACCTGTGGCGGCAAGGCTTTCTTGTACGAACTGCTGCCCACCTTCTAAGACATAGAGCCCTACAAAGATTGTCGCGCCGAACATGATCCAGATCACCATGGCCGACGCCTTGAGGGTGGTCAGGCTTGCCTCCCGTACCGTCTGCCAGTCCAGCTTGCGGTGAATGGCGGCCACGATGAACGCACCGAATGTGCCGATACCGGCGGCTTCAACAGGTGTCGCAACACCCGAGAAGATGACACCAAGAACGACAACGATCAGCGCGATCGGGGCAGACATGCGACCAATCAGTCGAACCTTTTCGATGTTCGAGACACGTTCCGATACTGGGATCGCAGGCCCGAGGTCCGGATTGACCGTACAGCGGATGACCGCATAGAGGATGTAGAAACCGGACAACATCAGGCCGGGAATAACTGCTCCGATGAACAGTTCACCCACCGACTGTTCCGCAACCACCGCGTAGATGATCGCAAGAATGGACGGCGGGATCAGGATGCCCAGCGTACCACCGGCCATAATCGATCCCATGGCTATTTTGGGGTCATACCCACGGTTCAACATGGCGGGCAGGGCGATGATACCCATGGTCACAACCGCAGCACCGATCACACCCACCATCGCGGCAAGAACGGTCGAGGCAAGAACAGTCGCTGCAGCAAGGCCACCACGGACACCGCCCAGAACCTTGTAGATCACGTCGAACATTTCGTTGATCAATCCCGCCCTTTCCAGCATGGCGGCCATGAATATGAACAACGGAATGGCGGATAGCTGATAGTTAGTCATCAGCGGGAAAATGCGGCTTGGTACAATGTTCAATGCGCGTTCATCCCCGAGGACAAACAAGAACACACAGGCCAGACCACCGGTCACAAAAGCCAGCGGCAAGCCAGCCATCAGAAGCGCGAGAAGGCTTCCGAACATAATGAGCGTCAAAAGCTCGATGCTGATATCAAGTCCCATAAGTTCAGTTTCCTCGCGCCAATGTGCGGATGTCCTTGCCAAGCTTCGAGACCCCCTGAAGGACCAAGAGCAAGCCACCAATCACCATGACCCACTTCATGGGCCACAACGGCACTTCCCATTCGTTAAAGCTGATTTCACCCCAGCGGATATTCGGATCGGTCCACTGCGTCAGGGACCAGTTTGCTAGCATCTCCGACGTCGGGATTTCCCCGCGCGCCCACTGTGACAACAGGCCGTTGCCGGACGGAACCGAGATCGCGTCCATCGCAAAGATCCAGCTGGTCACCAAAAGCGTACCCGCGAAGATGAAGAAAAAGACCGAGGTCGCCAGATCGGTCCACGCCTTTTTCTTCTGTGACAACGGCGCGTAAAAGATGTCGACGCGCACATGGCTTTCAGTCAGCATCGCGTAGGATCCGGCGATCAGGTACTGCATGCCGAACATCAGATACATTGCTTCGTGGGCCCAGTTTGTCGGGCTGTTGAACACGTAGCGCGAGATGACTTCGAAGTAATAGACAAAGACCGCGATCACCGCCCAGTAGGCCGTGAATTCGCCCGCATAAAGGCAAAGGCGGTCGATCCAGTTGTCAACAAACCGGCTGTCTTCTTCCATGGTGCCGATGCCGGCCTCGCGCAGCTTGCGATCGTTTTCGCTTTCTTTTTCAAAGCTCAGCTTCGAATTGGCCTTGGCAATCAAGCCCGGCAAAAGCAGCGCATCCAGCGCCATGGCCGCCAGCAGCAGGTAGAAAGCGTACTTAGAGGCGTTGCGCCAGAAGGTTAGGTTTTCCTGCGCGTCGCCCAAGGAATTTCCGATCTCGGCAATGGATGCCTCTGCCTCGGCAATGCGTTCCTGTCCTTTGGAAATCGTATCTTCCGCGCGGGAAACGCGGCGATCGGCGATCTTGCGGGCGGCCGATCCTTCTTCGGTTTCCGCGGCTGCGGCTTTCAAGGCGTCCAGATCGGCAAGTGCTTCTTCTACGCGGGGCTTTTCACGGTCCAGAACCCGTTCTGCAATCCGCACCTCGTTCGACACGTCTGAAACCAGACTGCGCGCTTTTTGGCCCTCGGCGTTGGAAAACAGAATGAGCAGGAAAACCGGAATGAACGCCAACCCAAGCAGGCTTTTGACGTAGAATCGGTGCAATCCGATCATGCCGCCGGTCACAAGGATCATGTATCCAAGCGGCAGCGAATATTTCTTGTTCGTGACTTTAGGCCGTTTGGCCAGCGCCATGGCGATCAGGGGAAAGACAATCAGCCCCACCCAATACAGCCAATGCGGCAGAGAAAAACTCAGACCTTGCATGTGTGCATGTCCCTTGTCCCGTAGGGAGTGTTGGTGTCGCAAAACCGCCCGACGGTGGGTCGGACGGTTTCGTCGAAGATTTGGATAGCCTTAGAGCTTGAGTTCCAGACCGTTGGTCATGGCCGGATCGACATAGCCCAGCGAACCGGACTGCATGTAATCAAGGATAATCTTGAACACGCGCGCCGCCTGCGGATCACGGTTGGCATAATCGAACCAGATCGGAACAGCGACTTCGGTCATGATTTCGACGTCGTCCTGGCTGAGGCGCGTGACCTCGGTGCCGTCCGCTTCGAACTTGCCCCATGCCTCTTGGTCGGCTTTCTGGATCGCGGCGTGGTGCATGTCGGAATAGACATGTGTCTCCATCTCGACGAACTGCTGCATCTGCGGCGACAGGGCATCCCAAGATGCTTTGCCAACGGTGATGTCCATGATGTCGACCGGCTGGTAGACAGACATGAAGCCCGGAGGGCCCATCACGATGTAGTCGGTCACCTGGCTGAAGCCGAGCGCATAGTTCACGGCCGGACCCACGTAGTCGGCCACGTCGATGGTACCTTTTTCCAGAGCAGGGAAGATTTCCGAACCCGGAAGAACGGTTGTTTCTGCGCCAAGCTGGGTAAAGATTTCCGCAACCATACCACCGGGCAGGCGCATCTTACGGCCAGCAAAGTCATCGACCGAACGGATCGGAACCTTGGAGTGGATGATGTTCGGGCCGTGGTGTACCGGACCTACAAAGTGCATGCCCTGTGCCGCGTATAGTTCGCGTGCAATGTCGATACCGCCAAGGCCATAGTAGAACACATCATATTCATGCGGATTCCGCAGACCCAGCGGGAAGGACGACAGGAACACAGCCGCAGGGATGATGCCCTGAGCATAGATGGTGAACGGGTTCACGGCATCCAGAACGCCGTTTTTCACCGCGTCATAAAGCTGGAAGTCGCCCACAACGTCATTTGCGCCGAAGGGGGTAAAGCTAAGCTCACCGCCGGTTTTTTCCTGAATGGTGGCACACCAGTCCTTGAAAATCTGAAGACCTGCGCCGCCGGGCCAGGACGTTTGAATTTTCCAGTTGGTGCCATGGGCGGCAGCGGTGGCAATGTGGGGCGCTGCCAGTCCTGCGGCACCGACACCCGCCAGCGTGCGAAGCGCCATGCGTCTGTTGGTTAGTTTTGTCATAATGTCTCCTCCCTGACTTCGGAAGGAACCTGCGATATCCGCAAGTCTGAACCGGCCACACCAAAAGGACGCGTGCCCAAAGCAGCGTGTGTTGAACGGTCTCCTCCCTGATGCAAAGCGTAGAACCGTTACTGCGCTTTGCAACACCATATTGCACACAAAAAACTAATCGGAATACAAATTGTATACATGACAATGAAAACACTGGATAAAAATCCACAATCGTCGGCGTCTGAAATCAGATTGAACTTGAGCCGTGGCTATGATCTTCAATCGATAAAGGTGCTATCAAACACCATAATGTTCTGACCAAGTGGCTGTATACACACTGAAAAAGGGGCCGATGTGACAACGATTCTACCGCGCAAAGATTTGTTCGTTTTGCCCGAAGGCATCATCTATCTGGACGGCAATTCCCTTGGGGTTCTGCCAAAAGCAGCCAGTGACCGGGCTTTGCAAACGATCAATCAGGAATGGGGGCAAAACCTGATCCGCGCGTGGAATAGTGCAGGGTGGATGGATTTGCCGCGCGTGGTCGGAAACCGGATCGCGCGATTGATAGGCGCACCAGAAGGCAGCGTCGCGACGGGCGATACTTTATCGATCAAGGTCTATCAGGCGCTGGCGGCTGCGTTGAAAATGCGCCCTAACCGCAAAACTATCCTGTCGGACAGCGGTAACTTTCCGTCGGATTTGTACATGGCGCAGGGTTTGATCGATACGATCGGGCAGGGCTACCGGCTTAAAACTGTGACGCACGGGGAAATGTTGGACGCGATTGACGATGACACCGCCGTCGTCATGCTGACCCATGTCGATTACCGTAGCGGCCTGATGTACGACATGAAGGCCGTGACCCAAGCAGTGCAAAGCGCGGGGGCTGTGATGTTGTGGGATCTTGCCCACAGCGCGGGCGCAGTGCCCGTGGATCTGACCGCCAGCCAAGCCGAATTCGCCGTCGGCTGTAGCTATAAGTATCTGAACGGCGGGCCGGGCGCGCCTGCATTTATCTATGTGCGCCCTGATATCGTATCAGGCATCCAACCCGCTTTGTCCGGATGGTTGGGCCATGACGCGCCTTTCGCGATGGAGCATGACTATCGTCCAGCTTTCGGGACCGAGCGTATGAGGGTGGGCACACCGCCGATTGTCCAACTGGCCATTCTGGATGCGGCTTTGGATGTTTGGGACGACGTGGATATGGCTGACCTTCGAAATGCGTCGGTCGCTTTGTCCGAATGCTTTATCGAAGAGGTTGAAAAGCGCTGTCCTGATCTTGAGCTTGCATCGCCCCGAGACCCCGCGCGTCGCGGATCCCAAGTGTCGTTCAGGTTTGAAAACGGCTATGCCGCTATTCAAGCGCTGATTGCCCGAGGTGTGATCGGGGATTTTCGCGAACCGAACATCATGCGCTTCGGGTTCACGCCCCTTTATCTGGATTTGGATGACGTGCGGAAAGCGGCACATATCCTGGGCGAGATCATGGACACGGACGCCTGGAACGATCCCAAGTTCATGACACGGGCCAAAGTGACCTGAGCTCAGGCAACTGCGGCTGCGCGTTTCACAACGTCTGCGATTTGTTCCATCTGTTTGGCCAAGGGGCTGGATTTACGCCAGACCATGCCAATGGTCCGTTTGGGAACTGGATCGGCAAAGTGCTGAACCGTGACCGGTGCCGATCTAGTTTCAATCGGGACGGCCATTTCAGGGATCAAGGTGACGCCCATACCGGCGCCGACCATTTGTACCAAGGTGGTCAGGGAACTGCCGTCCAGCAGTTCACGGGGCAGGGTAGATTGTAGTTTGCAGAACGACAGCGCCTGATCGCGAAAGCAGTGGCCTTCCTCCAAAAGCAAAAGCCGCATCTTGTTCAGGTTCTCAGCACTAGGGACAGGCTTGTCAGCATCGCTGTTGTGGCGGACAAGCACAAAATCCTCTTCGAACAACGGCAATTCATTCAGCGACGGTTCCGACACAGGCAGGGCCACAATCGCCATGTCCAGCTTGCCCTGCGTCAACTCCTGAACAAGCTTTTGGGTTTGGGTTTCCCTAATGCGGACATCCAGATTTTCGTGCTCAAATGTCAGCCTGCCGATAATCTTTGGAATAAGGTAGGGCGCGATGGTCGGGATCACGCCGATCCGCATCCGACCGGACAAATCCGACGAGGCGGAAACCCGCGCAAGATCCTGAAGCTCTTCTACAGACCTGAGAACGGCGCGCGCGCGTTCCGCCACGGCCGCACCAAAGTGGGTCAAACGCACCTGTCTTGCCGAGCGTTCGAAAAGCGGCGCGCCCAGTGTTTCCTCTAATTCCTTGATCTGCATGGAAAGCGCAGGCTGCGAGATTGCGCAGACATCTGCGGCACGGCCAAAGTGGCCGTGTTCTATCAAGGCCTCAAAGTATCTGAGCTGTTTAACGGTCACATCTTTCATCAGGCAAACTTATCGCAACAATCAGAAAATACAACTTTTGTTAATTGAAGGGCTTTGATACGTAACTGTCACTTCGACAGGGCATGCTCGGTGTCCTACGATACGCGGTGGCTTATCCCACCGTTTTTAGAAATTCGCTTTATAGCTATCCGGAGGTCATCATGGACGGAAATGATATCCCCAGCGGCGGCAAATGCCCCGTCATGCACGGCACGACAGCCAGCAACACAACTTTCAGCGTGCGTTCCAACCGCGACTGGTGGCCGAACCAGCTGAACCTGAAAATCCTTCACCAGAACTCTGACCTGTCGAATCCGATGGCGAAGGATTTCGACTACAAAAAAGAATTCGAAGCGCTGGATTACGATGCCCTGAAACAGGACATCTTTGCGCTGATGACAGACAGCCAGGAATGGTGGCCGGCTGACTATGGTCACTATGGCCCGTTCTTTATCCGTATGGCATGGCACTCGGCCGGTACATACCGGACGGCTGATGGCCGCGGTGGTTCCCGTTCCGGCACCCAGCGTTTTGCACCGCTGAACAGCTGGCCGGACAATGGCAACCTTGATAAAGCGCGTCGTCTGCTGTGGCCGATCAAACAGAAGTACGGCAACCAGATCAGCTGGGCCGACCTGATGATCCTTGCAGGTAACTGCGCGCTGGAAAGCATGGGCTTCAAGACATTCGGCTTTGCTGGTGGTCGTGAAGACATCTGGGAACCCGAAGAAGACATCTATTGGGGCGCAGAAGCCGAATGGCTGGCAACGTCTGACAAAGAAGGCAGCCGCTATTCCGGTGAACGCGATCTGGAAAACCCGCTGGCGGCTGTTCAGATGGGCCTGATCTATGTGAACCCTGAAGGTCCGGACGGTAACCCCGATCCGCAGGCCGCAGCCTACGACATCCGTGACACGTTCGGCCGTATGGCGATGAACGACGAAGAAACCGTTGCCCTGATCGCAGGCGGCCACACATTCGGCAAGTGCCACGGTGCAGGCGACGCCGCACTGGTCGGCCCCGAGCCGGAAGCCGCAGGCATCACCGAGCAGGGTCTGGGTTGGATGAGCTCGTTCGAGTCCGGCAAAGGCGACCACGCAATCACATCCGGTCTGGAAGGTGCATGGACGCCGAACCCGATCGTTTGGGACAACGGCTATTTCGACATGCTGTTCGGCTATGAGTGGGAACTGACAAAGTCCCCCGCAGGCGCACACCAGTGGAAAGCTGTCGACGTCAAGGACGAAGACCTTGCACCGGCGGCACACACCGAAGGCAAGCGTGTTCCGACAATGATGGCGACAACCGACATCAGCCTGCGCACTGACCCGGCGTATCTGGAAATCTCCAAGCGGTTCCACAAGAACCCCGAAGAGTTCGCAGATGCCTTTGCACGCGCATGGTTCAAGCTGACCCACCGCGACATGGGTCCGAAATCCACGTACCTCGGTAAAGAAGCGCCGGCTGAAGACCTGCTGTGGCAGGATCCGCTTCCGGCTGCCGACTATGCACAGATCGACGACAATGACGTCGCTGCCCTGAAAGCAAAGCTACTGGATTCCGGTCTGAGCGCAGAAGAACTGATCTTCACCGCTTGGGCGTCTGCCTCTACGTTCCGTGGGTCGGACAACCGTGGTGGTGCAAACGGTGCACGCATCCGTCTGGCACCTGCGAAGGATTGGGAAGCCAATAACCCTGCGCAAACCGCAAAGGTTCTGAAGGTTCTGGAAGGCATCCAGTCCGACTTCAACGCCTCTGCCGGTGACAAGCAGGTGTCGATTGCTGACCTGATCGTTCTTGGCGGTAGTGCTGCGATTGAGGCTGCGGCTGCGAAAGCGGGTCACAACATCACTGTTCCGTTCACAGCGGGCCGTGTTGATGCGACGCAAGAGATGACAGACGTTGAATCCTACGGCGTTCTTGAGCCCGTCGCAGATGGTTTCCGCAACTACCAGCAAAAGGAATTCACTGTTCCTGCTGAAAAGCTGCTGGTGGACCGTGCTCAGCTTCTGACGCTGACAGCGCCGGAGATGACTGTTCTGTTGGGCGGTCTGCGTTCGCTGGGCATCACTCAGGACGGCACGAAGCATGGTGTACTGACAAACCGTCCGGGCACGTTGTCGACAGACTTCTTCGTCAACCTGCTGGACATGGGCGTGAAGTGGGAAGCCACCAACCCCGAAGAAACCGAGTTCGTGGCAAAGGACCGCGCAACCGGAGAAGAAAAATGGACCGGCACACGTGTCGATCTGGTCTTCGGTTCGAATTCCCAGCTGCGCGCTCTGGCAGAAGTTTACGCATGTGACAAAGCGCAAGACGCGTTCGTTGCTGACTTTGTTGCCGCATGGACCAAGGTCATGAACGCGGATCGTTTCGATCTGGCGTAAATCCGGAATAAGTTCCCAGTTACAACGCGTCCCTTCGGGGGCGCGTTTTTTGTTACCCGTCTGAAATGAGAATTTTTTCGCACCCGCAGAAGCGGAATTTCGGACATAAATTGACGTCTTTATAAGCAATTGCGTCGATATGTGTCGCATTTCTGGAAATATTCAGTGCAGGTGCAGCATTAATTTTGACATCAAAACCGAACCCGTACTTCCATGATCGTGCGGGCAACGGTGTCTGCATCCGGCGTTCGTGACAGCGCCACGTACATCAGAGCAAAGACGCTCCTTTCTTATGGCTTCTGCCATGGGGATTTTTTGCTTTGAGTATGAGATATGCAGGCAGCTGAGAACCACGCAACCTACTTCGAACCGGACACCGGCAAGGAACGCATCATTGTCGTCGGCGGTGGGCCCGTTGGTGTAAGAACCGGACAATTGCTAGCGAAGTCAGGGCATTCTGTAACTTTGCTTAGCGATGAAGCGCACAAACCATATAACCGTGTCCGTTTGACGCCCTTGTTGGGTGGGGATGTCCAGTTCGGCGAGATCGAGCTGGATGACATTTCTGATGCGGACGGTTCATTGGCGGTGTTAACCGGCATGCGCGTCATGCGGATTGATCGCGACAAGAAAGAAGTCGTGACAGGAGATGGATCAAGCTGGCCCTATGACAAGCTTGTTCTGGCAACCGGTTCTTCGGCCTTTGTTCCGGGCATTCAGGGCAAGGATTTGCCGGGCGTTTTCACCTTTAGAACAGCTGACGATGCCTCTGCGCTTTTGGCGCGGTCATTTTCTGCGCGGAATGTCGTGATTATCGGTGGTGGCGCCCACGGTCTTGCCACCGCCTACTATCTCGCCAAAGAGCACGGCCTCACCAATGTGGCGCTGGTGGAAAAGGGACCGATCGGCCTCGGCAATACCGGGCGCAACACCACGATCATCCGCTCCAACTACCTGACACCCGAAGGGGTGCGGTTCTACGACGCCTCGTTGCGCTTGTTTCGAGACCTGAGCCACGAGCTCGACTTCAACATCATGTATTCGGAGCGTGGTCACCTGACTCTCGCCCACACCGAAGCGGCGTTGCGCACCAGCCGCTGGCGGGCCGAGGTCAACAAGCATCTGGACGTCGATTCCGAGGTCGTTTCTCCGGAAGAGATCGCCGAGCTCCGCCGGGTCACCGATGAGTTCGTCAAAAAGTCCCGGGACGTCTCCAAGAGCGACGACGTCTTCGATCTCGAGTCCGGTCACACGGCGGAGGTACCACGCTTGCGGCGCGTCAAGGATCCCGCCGATCAGCATCCGGTCTACGACGGCATGCTGCGTTCCAAGCGCATCCTCGACATCGTCGAGCGTAGCATCGTCGAGCTTGGCGGTGCCGACCACTTCGGTGAGATTGCTGGTCAATTTCTCGGAA
>CATNDK010000020.1 GCA_950096585.1 Thalassococcus halodurans
TTGGCCTGAAGCAGGGATTTGCGGGTGCCGGGCACACGCATCGCATCGCCGAAGGTGGTGAAGATCACTTCGGGGCGTTCGGCCAGTTCGACACATTCGTCAACGCGGCTCATGGGAAGAACGCAGACGGGGCAACCGGGGCCATGGATAAACTCGATGCCCGCAGGCGTCAGTTTATCCAGCCCGTAACGAAAGATCGCATGGGTGTGGCCGCCGCAGATTTCCATGATGTGAACGGGTTTTTCAGCCGTCGCGCCGATCTGGTCGACGACTTTCTGGATTTTGTCCAGCACCGCACGCGCGGCGATCGGATCGCGGAATTCCTCAGCGTATTTCATGCCCGTCCCTCCAATGCGGCGTCGCCTGCGGCCATCGCCTCTAGGGTTTCCTCTGCCTCGCCCAAGCCGCGCAGCGCCTCGAGCGTTTTGGCGGCCTCGTCTTCGTCAATCTCGCTCATGGCGAAACCCACGTGGATCAGGGCCCATTTGCCCACCACATCGCCAATCGGGCCGGTCGCGATGCACGACACGTTGACTTCGCGTTTGACGCCGGACACTTCGGCCATGGCCATCATCCGCGCTTCGTCGGTGATCTCGATAATCTGCCCTGGAATGCCCAGACACATGGCTTAGTCCTCCTGATGTTCGGTGGCGTTGGCTTTGTTCGGTTCGGTGATGCCGTAGCGGTCGATTTTGGCGCGCAGGCCCACACGGCTCAGGCCCAGTTCGGCGGCCGCACGGCTTTTGTTCCACTTCAGGCGCGTCAGCGTTTCACGCAGAATGCGCATTTCGATCTGTTCAACGCGATCCTTCAGCGTGCCATCCGACACCAGCACGTGATCAATGCGATCATCGGCCTCGGTATCATCGGGGCTGGCCTGAAGGATGTGGCGGCTGATCAGTTCGGGACCAAGCACGCTGTCTTGGGAAAAGATCAGCATGCGGACCATTTCGTTTTCCAGCTCGCGCAGGTTGCCCGGCCAGTTGTAGCGTTCCAGAAAGCGGATCGCATCGTCGGACAGGCCGTGCACGGGTTTGCCGTGTTTGGCGGCGGCGTCGAACAGTTGGTTCTGCGCCAAAATGGGCAGATCGACGATACGCGCCCGCAGCGGCGGAACAGTCAGCGTGGTCTGACTAAGCGCAAAGAACAGATCGGCGCGGAACCGGCCTGCCGAGACCTCGGCCATCAGATCGCCGTTGCTAGACGCCAACAGACGCACGTCGCTGCGTTCCAGTTCGGAAGCGCCGATCGGGCGGAAGGTGCCCTCGGTCGCGAACCGCGCCATGGCCCGTTGCAGGCGGGGTGATAGATCGCCAACGTTGCGCAGGAACACAGTGCCCTTCTCGGCCTTGCGCAACAAGCCAAGGTTCCGTTTCTGACGCCCATGCGCCGCAGAGGGTTTCGCGCCGAACAGTTCGGCTTCGATCAGGTCCTCGTCCGCGCCGGCGCAGTTGATTTCGAAAAACCCCTTGTCAGACCGCAGCGACGCATAGTGCATCGCGCGGGCCAGCGTGGCTTTGTCGGTGCCGTCTTCGCCGTTGATCATGACCGATACGTCAAAGCTGGCGAACTGGCGGGCCTGTTCGACCACGTTGTTCATCGGCGAATTGGGCGCGCGCAGGACCTTTTCAAAACCCAGCCCTTCACGCAGCGCCTTGCGCTGTTCTTCGACCTTGGATTCCGCGCTGCGGGACAGATATCGCATTTCCAGCGCCATCTGATCGTGTTCGCGGCTTAAGCGGAACAGATCAGTGGCGTTCTTGGCGCTCATCAGCAGTTGGTCGGGGTGCCACGGCTTGGTCAGGAACTGATAGATGCCGGCCTCGTTGATCGCGGCGATCATATCGTTGGTTTCTGTGTAACCGGTGATGATGATCCGCACCGTGTCGGGCCAGCGATCGCGGACCTCGACCAGAAACTCGACCCCTGTTTTGCCGGGCATGCGCTGGTCACAGAATATGACCTGCACAAAGTTGTCTTCCATCAGCTTTTCGGCCTCTGCCGCGTTGGACGCGGTCAGGCAGTCAAAGTCATCCTCAAGCGCCATTCGCATGGACGCCAGAGAATGCTCTTCGTCATCAACCAAAAGAACTGTCGGAAGCGCGTCAGTCATCTGCTTATTCCGCTGCCAATGTGCCGCGTTTGCGCTGAAGGCTGCCTTTGAGCCAGTTCAGCCAGTTGTCCATGCCTTCGCCAGTGCGGGCGGACACGCGGATGATTTCAATGCCAGGGTTCACGCGGCGCAGGTTCTTTTCGTAAAGATCAAGGTCCACATCACAATGCGGCGCCAAATCGACCTTGTTCAAAAGTGCGATGCGCGAGGCGGTGAACATATCAGGGTATTTCAAAGGCTTATCTTCGCCTTCAGTCACCGAAAGGATCGCAACCTTACAGTCTTCCCCCAGATCAAAGCCCGCCGGACAGACCAGATTGCCGACGTTTTCGATAAACAGCATCGATCCTTCGACAAGGTTCAGATGCTCCATCGCGTGGCCCACCATGTGGCCATCCAAATGGCAGCCCTTGCCGGTGTTGACCTGCACAGCAGGCGCGCCTGTCGCGCGGATGCGTTCCGCGTCGTTCGCGGTTTGCTGATCGCCTTCGATCACCGCCAGCGGCTGGTCACCCAGCATTTCGATGGTTTTGCAGAGCAGCGTCGTCTTGCCCGATCCGGGCGAGGATACGAGGTTGATTGCAAAGGTGTTCAGCCCGCGAAGCGTCGCGCGATTGACGTCGGCATAGCGGTCGTTCTTGGCCAGAATGTCTGTTTCGATCTCGATCAGACGTTCTTGGGTCATGCCCGGCACTTCGACACCGGCAGGGCCTTTGCCAAAGTGGATGTCGTGGCTGTGCCCGTGGTCATGGCTGTGGTCGTGATCATGATGGTGGTGATGACCATGAGAATGATCATGGGAGTGCCCGTGTTCATGACTGTGATCATGACCGTGGGAATGGTCGTGGCTATGGCTTTGGCCTTCAACTGATCCGGTCCCGCATCCGCATACTGTGCACATCAGACCACCTCCAAATCTTTGATTTTCATTTCGTCGCCCGACACGGGCATCAACTTGCCGCCCCCGCAGTCGGGGCATGGATCAAGCCGGTTGTCGATTTCGACCTCGTGCATGCAATCGTAGCACATGGCCTTTCCCGGCAGATCGATCATTTCCAGCACCGCGCCCTCGGCGACCGAGCCGCGCATCACAACCTCGAACGCGAATTCCAAGGCGGGCTTTTCCACGCCCGAGAACTTGCCGATTTCCAGCCGCACCCGTTTCACCGCCTGAATGGCGTGCTGGTCGGCTTGGGCCTCGATCACTTGGCGGATGCCTTCGCATAGCGACATCTCATGCATCTTGCTTGCCCCCCGTGATCGTGACCTGAACACATGGATCAAGGATATCCACCAACAGTGGCGCCATGCGCTGTTTGCCCTCGGGCAGCCGTGCCAGCGATTGTTCCATGATCCCGCCTTTGGCCAACATGTGATCGGTCGGGGTGATCCGCGTGAAGGACGTCACAAGCCCGTCACGGGAAGACCCCTGAACAAAGTAACTGCCCCGCGCGGCTGGCACCATAACCCAATCGTCCTGTTTGACAGGAATCGGAAGGTTGCCTTCCAGTGCGGTCAACATATCCAGAACACGCGCCACAATCCGCCACAAGGGACCCTGCCCCCGCGTTTGTGCGACATGCAACATCACGGGATGCTTAAGGTGCCTTGCTGCAACGGAATTTTCCAATGCCGCGTTGGCATCCGGTGTCGCGACTTCTGGCGGCGCCAAACCCTGAACAGACGCTTCCTTGGGTGCAAAGCAGGCATCCACCGCTTGCATCACCTCTGCCAGCGGAGTGGCTGACATCAGGAAGGTTTCAAAGCCGTCGCCTGTCTTGGGAAAGGGATCATCCCCAACCAAAGACGCGGCCATTTCCGCCAGATCAGGCGATGGCACCACACAGGGTGCTAGGCCCAATCGCTGGGGCAGGATGACGCCCAGTTTCAGCAGGTGATCACGTGCGATGTCTTGCGACAGCGCCGCTTCCCATCCATCCGCCAAGGGCAGATCGAACGCCATGCGCACCGCCACGTCCTGCGACGCGCGACACAGGTTGAACAGGCGCGGCAAAAGATCCGCCGCGTCCTGAACCGGACGGCCCATCACCATGGCAGCAACCGGTGGCGTGGCCACAGGTTCAACTGTCAGGGGGGATTGCGTCCGGTCCAACATGGTTACTCGGCCTCGCTTGCCATGCCTGCGGTCAGCACCTGACGACGTGTCGGCGCTTCGGGCAGGTCCGATCCTGTCTCCGCTTCCTCGGCAGCGGCCTTTTCGGCCTCTTCCTGCGCGGCAATTTCGGCTTCACGGCTGGCGCGAATGTCTGCAGAGCGATCCGTTTCGGCGCGATGTTCTTCCATGAACAACGCCTGCATTACGGCCTCGGCCACATCGACGGCCTGCTGCTGGGTCTTGAATTCACCCATTGGCGAAAACAGCGAACAGGCCTTATAGCCGCCGGTCATTTCACGGATGTTGTGGATGAATTCGTACTCGCCCGACGGAAAGCCGATGACTTCCTTCGTGCCAGCCAGCAGATCGGACCAATCCTCGCCTTCAGCAGGCAACTGGATCAGGTTCATGAACCACGGCGAAATCAAAACGCCCAGCGGACGACCCTGATGGATGCCCCAGCCCACGGCCTGCACGTGCAGCAGTTTGTTGACCATCGGCACATCACGCATTTTCGCGTGCCAGACTTCGGTGAAATCTGTCACCAGCGCCTTGGTCTTTTCTGCCAGAACCTCGGCTTCGCGCATGGCGTCCGAACCGGGGTCTTCGCTGACAAGGAACTGTTCCTTGGGTGCGTCGCAGTTCGGGCAGCCCCAATCGTCGGGCAGCGCGATGAACGGCGTGCCGGGCAGGATGGATCGTGTGTCATCGCCCTCTGCCGGATCGTAGGGCGTCCAGCAGATTTTGCATTCCATGATCGCCTGCGGGCTGATCTTGTCGTTTGCGCCCAGATAGGACCCTTCAAAGCCGCTCATCGGATGGCCTCCAGAACCTCGATGATGCGTTCACCGCTTTCGATCAGGTCTTCGGATGCGGCGATCGCGACCTCGGGCATGGACGTTACTTCGAAGCTGTCCAGAATAAGCGTGTCCATCGAGTTGAAGAACTGAACGCGCCAGACGTGCGGCAGGGCTGTCGCCGTGATGCGGCAGTTGCCATAGCCGCGTGACAGGATGTCGACCGACCCTTTACCAAGCGCCGCGTCCAGCCACAGAAGGTCTTCTTCTGTGTGGGGCAGCAGCGTCAGGTTGACGACGTGTGTTTCGGTTTCCGGTGTGTAAGTGGCTGATTTGTCTTCCAGTTCCACCAGCAGCGGCGGCGCGTTCACAACGCCGGGCTGGCGCGGTGTCTGGTTGCCTGTCGCCGCTTTGCGCGGGTTGAAGGCGCGGGTCAGACTGGACTTGGGAACCGGCCCGACCTCGATCGCATCTACGCCGACGCCTTTCAGAACCCAGACGCCTGCAAACACGCTTTCCTGTGCCGCGATAGCGGGGATGTCGTGGATTTTGACCGCAACTTCGCCCTCGCCCATGGTTTCGGCGATCAGGGCGCGGTTTTCTTTGTCCAGACCCTTCAGGTCAAAGATCACGTTCTCTCCGCCGTTGCCCGCTGCGACAGAAGCCTCTGCCACTTTGGTCATCAGGGCCATCGCGGGATCAAGACCCTTTAGGTCGTCGATATAGGGGATGTGTGCGGAATAGGCCCGCATGTCCTGCGGAAGCTGCATATACTCCAGCTCTTTGCCATCCTCTTCCGGCGGCTGAGAGCCCGGGCCGTAGCCTGTCGGTGGCAGGTGAAAATTGCTAACCATCTTTACTCTCCTTATTCCGCAGGCACTGGCTGAGCGAGGATCTGCGTGATCCGCGCCATGTATTCATCCCAATCCCGCACCTTGGGGATGCCGCCAATCATGTGACCGTCGCGGTAAAAGATCAGGCTGGGCGTTTTCAGAACGCCGGTTTCCTGCCGCAGGTCGGTTTCGATATCGGTGCCCACAACGGCGCAGTCGAATTTGCCCTGAAAGGCCATTTTCAACTCGGGCAGGATCACCGCCACATCGGCGGATTCCAGATTGCGCTTGGGGTCGCCCGGAACGAACAGCACATGCGTGCCGGCCCGTTCGGTGAATTCGATCAAAGACGACTTGTCGTTCAGGAACGGCCAGCTGAATTCATCAGTCAGGCGCGTGATCAGAGGGTGTGTCATTGTGTGTCTCCTGAGGTCAGGCTACCGGTTTTCCGGCATTCATAGCTGCTTGCAGATGGGGCGGCAGGCTTGGGCTGCTTTGTTCGAGATCGGCAAAGGCATCGCCCAGATCGCCGCCCTGCATGAGCGACCGCAATCCATCCAGCGCGCTGGAAATCTTTTGTGCTTCGTCTTCGGTGATGACCTCGCGGGCGGCGCCCAGAAAGGTCAGAACCCAGTCGCCGATGTTGACCGGCCCCGTCAGGGACAAATCAATCAGTTCTTCCTGACGGCCATCGGTCGCACGGGCAGCGATGCCGTCAACCGACAGAATTTGCATGGGAACGCCAACGCACATCGGCTTATTCGCCTACCGGGAAAAAGCGTTCGTCACCGATCCGGCAGGCGTCTTCTGCATCGGGGCGACCGCCTTCATAGGCGTCGCGCAGGATCGATGCATCAGCCAGAAGGCTTTGATCGCTTTGGCCTTCGTTTGCGCGGATGTCCCACTTGGCCAGATACTCCATCGCGATGTCGATCGCCGGATCGATTTGCGCGGCCACAACGTCACGCAGGCCACCGCCGTAATCTTCCAACTCTTCAGGTTGGCAACCGATCAGCAGCAGCGTTTCAGGGCAGTAGCCCATCAGCTGGGCTGTGGCGATCACGTCCTGAAAGCCGGTCTGGTGCAGGCTCATTTTCTTGGCGCCCATGAACTGGGGCACCTCATCGTTTTCAACGATTTTCATGGTGCCGGGTTCAAGACCGTAATCGACGGCGTCAAACACGATCAGCGTGTCGGCCTCTTCCAGAAACGGCAGCAGGTACAGGCCCTGTGTGCCGCCGTCCAGAATGCGGACATTGTCATCAAAAGCATATTTCGATGCCAGCCGTTCAACACAGCGAACGCCAAAGCCTTCGTCCGCCCACAATACATTGCCGATGCCCAGGATAAGCACTTTCGCTGGCATACCGGATCCTCCCAAAACCACGATGCTGGCTGTTTTCTTTCCGATTTCTCGGTTTCATGGAAAGTAGAACGGCAAATGGGGGGCGTACCAACTTTTTCCGCATACAGTGGGATGCGGAGTAACCGACTGATTTTGCAGCATAACATTTCATAAAATTTAGATATTCATTATGAATTGTGTAAAGTAACTATCCGAAAATGGTAGAAACTGGCTGTTACCCTAACAAAAATCCGGTGATGGAAACAAAAATGGGGCGCAGCCAAAGCTACGCCCCATCGATTCGCGCCTTACTCATTACTTAGTCAGGCTTGTCATCCTTGAACGTCCGGTGACCAGAGATCATCGTCGAAACGATGGACTGGCGGCTCATGATGTCTTCGCGGATGGCCACGTAGATGTGGATCATCATGAAGACCACAATCCACCACATGCCCAGATGATGGAACGTATGGACGATGTGCGGATTGTTACCGAACAGGGTGAATACCCAACCGAACAGAGCATAAAGCGTGCTGTCGATACCCAGACCTTCTGCATAAAGCGCAAGGCCGGTGACGATCATAAAGCTGACACCGAGCGTGAAGAAAAAGAACATAGCCAACTGCGCCAGCGGGTTATGCCCGATGTATTTCTTCGGTTCGGACGTCATGAACAGGTACCATTTGATCTCGTGCCAGACTTCTACCCAGAAGCTGCCACTGAGGATCGGAACATAGAACAACTGACGTGCATGGTGGTTGCCGAAGATCGCCCAATAGATGCGACCCAGGAAACCAATCGTCAAAATCCATCCCGCCGCAAAGTGGGCGAAGCGGATGTAGCCGAATACGAACTGATGTGTCGCCTCGGCGATTTGCATGGACGGCGGGGGCGACCCGATCAGATAGCCCGTGCCGAACAGGACCAGAATGGCAAGGGCGTTCACCCAATGCCAAATCCGGACCGGCGCTTCGTAGACGTAGACCGAGGTCTGGCGCGACGCTTGCGTCGCACCATCGTCACTTGCACCGATGTGGGGGGACGTGTCGGTCATGACAGCCTCCCTTACGCCTGTTGGCGTGCGCTGCGACGAACCGCAAAGACGTGACGAACTGCCATGCCGGCGGCCACAATCGCCAGCCCGACCACCACAAGGTGATCCGGCTGCGACAGCCAGTGCGCGTCGCCTTGGGCGACGGCAGCTGTATGACCTGTGTGGGCCATGGCCGCCCCTGCGCTCAGAATATAAGCGGGAATTGCATATTTCATGTTATCGCCCTCCTCAGCGCACTTTGACGGTGGTCAGTTCGTCGCCATCAGGCGACATGACGTGTGTCGAACATGCCAGACAGGGGTCGAAGCTGTGCAGTGTGCGCAGGATTTCGACGGGTTCGTCCGGACGCTCCATCGGTGTGTTCATCAAGCTTGCCTCGAACGCGCCGATGTTACCGGCAGTGTCACGCGGCGAGCCGTTCCAAGTTGTCGGAACAACACACTGATAGTTTTCGATGCGACCGTCTTTGATCTTGATCCAGTGACCAAGCGCACCACGGGGTGCTTCGGTCATGCCCACGCCTTTGGCCTCTTTCGGCCATGTGGACGGATCCCACTTTTCGATGTTCGCTGTGCTTTCGTCGCCGTTTTTGATGTTGGCAACCAGCTTGTCGAAGAAGTGGCGCTGCAGACGTCCGCAATACTCGGATTCCAAGGCACGTGCCGCGGTCCGACCCAATGTCGAGAACAGAGCCTCGACCGGCAGGTTCATATCGCGCAAGAAGCCATCGACCTGGTTCTTGATGTCTTCGTGACCCTTGGCATAGCCCACGATGTAGCGGGCCAGCGGGCCAACTTCCATCGCGTTGCCGCGCCAGCGAGGCGCCTTGATCCAAGAATACTTGGCCGCTTCGTCCAGCTCTTTGATGTTGGTCTTGGTGCCTTTTGCGTTCGGACCCAGTTCGTACTTGGGCTCGGTGACACCATCCCACGGGTGCAGGCCTTTGCCGGGCTCGCCGTAGTCGTACCAAGAGTGATCGACGAATTCCTGAACCTGTTCCGGATCGCGCGGATCGACATCGTGAACTTCGTTCAGGTTGCCATTGATGATCGCGCCACGCGGCAGGTGCAGCTGTTCCGGCGAGAAGTCGTTCGGGTTTTCCGGAATATCGCCGTAAGCAAGACATGCTTTGGACGACAGACCACCACCGTACAGCCAGTTCTTGTAGAAGCTGCCGATTGCCTTCACGTCGGGGAGGTAAACGTTCTTGTTGAACTCGTCACACTTGTCGATGATCGAGCTGACAAGGTTCAGACGTTCCATGTTGATCGCACCGACCGCACCGGTCGAGTGTACGTTGATCGGACACGGAACACCGCCCACCAGCCAGTTCGGGTGCGGGTTCTTACCACCAAAGATCGTGTGAACTTTGACGATCTCTTTCTGCAGATCCAACGCTTCCAGATAGTGCGTTGTCGCCATCAGGTCGGCTTCTGGCGGCAGAAGGTACGCAGGGTTGTCCCAGTAACCGTTCTTGAACAGACCCAGCTGGCCACTTTCGACGAATTTCTTCAGACGGTTCTGAACATCGCGGAAGTAACCGGGGCTGGACAGCGGGTGAGACGGGCTGACCTTTTGCTGCAGTTCGCTTGTGGCCTTGGGATCAGCGCGCAGGGCGTTGATCGGGTTGACCCAATCCAGCGCGTGCAGGTGATAGAAGTGCACGACGTGGTCGTGAATTTCCAGGTTCAGCTGCATCATGTTCCGGATCGAGTTCGCGTTGTCCGGAATCGAGATGTTCAGGGCATCTTCCACGGCGCGAACCGATGTCAGGGCGTGTGTGCCTGTGCAAACACCACAGATGCGTTCCGTGAACGCCCACGCATCGCGCGGGTCACGGCCCTTCAGGATCACTTCCAGACCACGCCACATTGTGCCTGTGGACACCGCGTTGCGGATAACACCCTGGTCATCCACGTTCACTTCGCAGCGCATGTGACCTTCGATACGTGTAACCGGGTCAACAACGATACGTCGGCCGGAATTATCGAGGTCGAAACCGTTCGGAGTCGTTACCATCTATCAGGCCTCCTCTTTAGTAGATTGTGTTTTCTTTTGTGCAGCCTTCAGCGCGGTGACAGCGGCATGCGCGGCAACACCGGCACCGACGACACCCGCAGCGGCCATACCGACCTTGTCGGCATTCGCTTCGACGCCGAACTGGGTCAGATCGGTGACGCGGTCATAGAAGCTGCCCTGATCCCAGAAACCGTCTTCGGAACAACCGATACAGCCGTGACCGGATTGGATCGGGAAGCTGACGCCTTCGTTCCAGCGGATTGTGGAACATGCGTTGTACGTTGTCGGGCCCTTACAGCCCATCTTGTACAGGCAGTAGCCTTTGCGCGCGTTTTCGTCGTCCCATGCTTCGACAAACTGACCGGCGTCAAAGTGCGGACGGCGATAGCATTTGTCGTGGATACGCTGCGAATAGAACATCGCAGGGCGGCCCTGACGGTCCAGTTCCGGCATACGGTCGAACGTCAGCATGTAGGTGATAACGCCGGTCATAACCTCGGCGATCGGCGGACAGCCCGGAACCTTTATGATCGGCTTGTCCATGATGACCTTGTGCACAGGTGTGGCCTGTGTCGGGTTCGGCTTGGCGGCCTGAACACAGCCGTAGGACGCACAGGCACCCCAGCTGATGATCGCCTTGGCGTCTTTCGCCGCGTGACGCAGCTTTTCGACGAACGGCTTACCGCCGGTGATGCAGAACATGCCATCTTCGTTCAGGGGCGGGTTGCCCTCGACCGCGAGGATGTAGTTGCCTTTGTATTTCTCGATGGTCTCTTCGAACGCCGCTTCCGCCGCGTGGCCCGCAGCCGCCATCAGAGTGTCGTCATAGTCCAGAGAGATCATGGACAGAACAACGTCTTTGGCCAGCGGGTGCGCCGAACGGATAAAGCTTTCCGAACAGCAGGTACATTCCAGACCGTGAACCCAGATAACCGGCGTACGCGGCTTGGTTTCCATCGCATGCGCGATTTTGGGAACCATGGCGGGCGACAGGCCCAAAGCCGCGGCCGTCAGGGAACAGTACTTCATGAAGCTACGCCGGGTAATCCCTTGGCGACGCATCACGTCATAAAAGGTTTCAATTTCGCTCATTGGTCCTCCCGCACACGATGTGATTCTGGCGGAGTGCAAATGCATACACTTCGCGTCACCCTATCAGTCACACGCTGGTTTCAGCGGTGCCAAAGAAATGTGCAGAGAAGCTGATATCAAAAATTTTTGTTATTTTTCAATGCATTACGAGGATTAGCGCATACTGGTGCGCGCACCCTGCCGGATGCGTGGTAACCGGATAATCGGCGCTTCGGTAAGGTGGTTACCGGTTGGTCAGATGCCGCGCCGCGGCAATCACCGCCTGCCCCAAAGCCAGCCCGCCATCGTTTGCGGGCGTGGTTTTGTGGGCCAGAACAGGCACGTCGATCTTCATCGCGGTCAACCATTCGCAGGTCAAGCGATGAAGCAGCGCGTTCTGGAAACATCCACCGGACAGGACGATCACTTTGGCCTGTTTATCTGCCACCAAATCACCCGCTGCCTGCGCGAAAGCGCGGGCAAGCGAAGAATGGAATCTAAGCGCAATGATCTCTGCCGAAACACCGTTACTCAGATCATAACGGATCGATCCCCACATGTCGGTCGGATCGATGTCCGAGCCGTCTGTCGTAATGTCGTAATAAAACGCCATCTCATCCGGCGGGGCCTTTTGCGCCAAGGCCTCAAGCCGCATCGCGGCTTCGCCTTCGTAGCTTTGGCGCTCTGGGCAAATCCCCAAACAGGCCGCGACGGCATCAAACAAACGCCCCGCGCTGGAACACATGGGCGCATTAAGCCCCTTGTCCATCGCCATCCGCGCCATCGCCAGCGGTCGGTCCCCGAACAACGCATCCGCCCAATCAGACAGCCCTGCCTGATCCAACCGCGCAAGCGCATTCCGCCATGGTTCACGCGAAGCCATATCGCCACCGATCAACGGTGCGGGTTTCAGACAGGCAAGGCGCTCGAACCCGTGGTAGTCGCCCAACAGCACCTCACCCCCCCAAACGGTGCCATCAGCCCCAAGGCCGGTGCCGTCCAGAATGATCCCCGCCACTTTGCCCCCGTCCACCGGCCAGCCGTTTTCAGCAAGACAAGACGCGAGATGCGCGTGGTGATGCTGTACCTCGACCACCGGCAGGCCCTTACCCCGCGCATGGACCGAAGCGCGGAAGTCAGGGTGCAAGTCGCAGGCGACCAGTTCCGGTTTATGATCGAACAGATCGGCATAATCGGCGTCGGCCTGAAGGAACGCGTCATAGGTCAGCGCCTCGTCCAGCTCGCCCAGATGATGCCCCAACAGCGCCTGACCGTTCTTGATCAGGCAAATCGCCGATTTCATCTGCCCGCCATAGGCCGCGACCTGCGGCGCGTTGTCGAACCCTTCTGGCAGCGGCAAGGTCCCCGGCACGCGCCCCCGCGCACGACGCAGGATCATGGGCGGATCGGCCCGTTCCACGCTATCGTCCAGGCGGCGGGCGATATCACGGTCGTGCATCACAAAAGCGTCGGCAAACGCCCCCAGCTTATCCCGCGCTTCCTGATTGCCGATCACCTGCGGTTCGCCAGACAGGTTGCCGCTGGTCATCACAAGCGGGCGGTTCACAGCGGTCAGAAACAGGTGATGCAAAGGCGTATAGGGCAGCATCCAGCCCAGCGTGATCTGATCAGGTGCGATCCCGTCAGGCAGGCTGTCACCTGTGGCGTCGAGCAGCACGACGGGTGCCGCCGCGTCCGCCAGCAATGCCTCTTCCGCCGGACCAACCGACGCATACCGCCGGATCATGTCCAACGTGCCCATCAAGGCAAAGGGTTTCGCGGGCCTCCGCTTCCGTTCCCGCAACGTGGCGATGGCCTTGGCATTCGTCGCATCGCAGGCCAGATGAAACCCGCCCAGCCCCTTGATCGCCAGCACCTGACCGTTCAGCAAACGATCCGCCGCATCCGCAATCGGGTCGCCGTCGCTTTCCGGTTCGACCCAAACACGCGGGCCGCAGTCAGCACAGGCCACCGGTTGCGCGTGAAAGCGGCGGTCGGCGGGGTTTTCGTATTCGGCACGGCACGCATCGCACATGTCGAACGGGGCCATAGTGGTCTGGCCACGGTCATAGGGCAGCGCCCGCAAAATCGTAAAGCGCGGTCCGCAGTGGGTGCAATTGGCAAAGGCATAGCCAAACCGCCGGTCCGCCGGATCGCGGATTTCCGCCAGACAATCCGCGCAGGTCGCAGCATCCGGCGTCACCCGCGTTTCGGCCCCGGCCCCTGTCGAGGCGACGATGTCAAAACTCTCGGACCCTAAAGCCTCGCAGGGCGCGCTTTCTACCGCATCCACGCGGGCCAAGGGCGGCGCGTCTGTCCGGATTGCAGCGGTAAAGGCATCAAGCGCCGCGCCTTGGGCAAAGATCAAAACGCCCTCGGGATCGTTCAGAACCTGACCGGTGATGTCAAAGCGCTGCGCCAACTGCCAGATAAAGGGCCGGAACCCGACCCCCTGCACCTGCCCCCGCACACGGATACGGCGCGCCTCGCTCAATGGACTGTGCAGACCATGCAGGGATCAAAGCTGCGCACGATGTGCTGGACTGACAGCGGCGTTTCCTCGCCCTCGCGCACTGGCGCGCCGACAAGCGCGGCCTCTACAGGACCGGGGGTGCCGCCTGCGTCGCGGGGCGAAAAGTTCCACGTTGTGGGCGCGATGATCTGATACGACGCAATCGCGCCGTCTTCGATCCTGATCCAATGGCCCAGCGAGCCGCGCGCGGCCTCGACCAAGCCCATACCTTCTCCATTCGCGGGCAGCTTAGCGCGGTCCATAAAGGGCGCTTTGGGGTCGATATCGGCAAGGATGCTTTCCATCGCGATCTGCGTGCGCGCGATTTCCAAAAGACGCCCACCAACGCGCCCCAGAACACCGCCCTGCTTCGCCAGATCACGGGCCAACGGATGGCCATCCACCACCTGCCGCGCCAAAGCGCCGGTTTCATAGCCCAGCCCGTTCAGGCGCGGGGCCTTGCACCAGCTGTAGGCATCGGCGCTCATATCCACATCCGGCACGGTCATGCCCTGACTGGGGTGCGCGGCATCGCCCAGCATCCATGCGTGGCTGATGTCTTCTGCAATCCCGCTGGTGTCCAAGGGGCCTTCAATACCGTTTGTCCATGTTCCGGCCTGCCAGATCGGGCCGTTGGGCAAGGGGTAGGCCCCGAACGACAGATAGCGGCCCGCGCCCTGCCCCGAATGCGCTAAATCCAGATCGTGGGCAATCTCCATAAACAGGGCCACGTCGCCCCTGCCCCAATCAGACAGCGCATCAACGGTTGTCAGTGCCTCGAACTCTTCGACCGACCCGCCAAACAACTGCTGTTCCAGATAGCGGCGGAAGGCGGTCAGGTCGGCGCTTATCCGGACCTTGTCGCGCATGGTGGGGGCGCGGGTCACTCCGCCGGGTTGGATCGCCAGAGTATGGGGCCATTTCCCGCCCAGCAGACCCACGATGTGCAGCAGACGCGCGCGGGCATCCATGGCGACCCGCAGGGCCGATCCTTGGGCCGCGGTAAACCGGTCAACTGCACGATCATGCCACGGCTTGCCCGCATAATCGGGGCGCGCGAAATCGGGCATGAAGAACATATTGAAATGCGTCACATGGTCGGCAAGGTTTTCGACCGCGTGCAGCAAGGCGGCGGTTTTTTCGCCCTCGGGCGCTGGTGTGGCCCCTGCCGCATCGGCCAGCGCACGGGCGGCGGCGGCGGATTGGCTGATCGAACAGATACCACAAATGCGCGGCGTGATGGTCAATGCCTCGGTCGGGGGTTTGCCCAGCAGGATACGTTCGAACCCGCGAAACAGGGGCGAGTTCGTGTAGGCCGCAGACACCTTACCATCTGTCACATCCAGACGGATTTCCAAGTCCCCCTCAACCCTATTGAACGGACCGACAAGCAAGGATGTTTCGGTCATGATTTGGGGGCTTTCAGGCTGGGGGGCACGGTGATCCTGTCGGATGTGGCGTTGACCTCGATCCGGCGCGGGGTCGCGGCCTTGGACAGGCTGGCCAGTGCCATGAACCACGCCTTTGGCATGTCAGAGGGCAGGCCCACAGGGATGCCCGCGAACTTGGGCGTTTCGGTAAAGGCGTGGCCGGGTTCTTCGAATTCAGGCGCGGTGCAGTTGATGCAGGGGTATCCGGCGCGCGTACAGCTTCCTTCGCCGTTCCAGCCGCGAATATTGCAATCACCCACGGCCTGCGTGCCGACACAGCCCAGATGTTCCATCATACAGCCGATTTCCGACAGCTTGGTCGCGCTGGCCTTGTATTCGTAGAACTCGTTCTTGGGACAGGCATGGTGGACAAGGTTATCGGCATAGAACTTGGGTCGGCCATAGCCATCCAACTGGTCTTCGCCCAAGGCATCCTCGGCCAGAAGCAACAGGGTCTCTGTCACCCAATCAGGGTGCGTCGGGCAGCCCGCCACGTTGATCACCGGCAGGCCCGAGGCGCTGGTGAAATCCGCAGGCAAGGCACCGCCGCGATGCGCGCCCTCGTACTGTACACCCACCGCATCCGACGGGTTTTCACCCGCTGACGTCACGCCGCCATAGGTCGCGCAGGTGCCAACCGCCACCACATGCCGCGCCTTTTTCGACAGGCTTTGCACCCAATCCAGCATCGACCGTCCCGTGCCCGCCAGAACGTGGTATTTCCCCGTCCCGTTCGGCCCGCGCACGATCGATCCTTCGATGCAGAGAATATCCAGCGGCTGTTCCCCGCTTTCCACGTCATTCAGGATTTTGCGCACCTGCGCACCGCTTTCGATGCTTAGCGACGGATGCCAAAGAAACGACAGCCCCGCCCCTTCAAGCAGTTCGATCACGTTGGGGTTTTCCGCGCACAACAGCGACATGGTGCAGCCACCGCAGCCCGCAGATTGAAGCCAGAGAATATTCATCCCGCCTGCCCCTTGCACAGTTCCAACCGGAAACAGGCGCCCTTGCCGGGTTCCGAGGGCAGAAGCCTCAGATCGCCGCCGTGTTCCTCGGCAATCTTGTGGGAAATGGACAGGCCCAAACCGGTGCCATCCCCCACCTGTTTGGTCGTAAAGAACGGGTCAAAGATGGACCCTGCCACATCTTCTGGAATACCGGGGCCGGTATCACAAATGGTCAAAACAGCGCGGTCCCCTTTGTAGGCCAGCGTCACATTGATCGCGGCCTCGTCCTGACCGGCCATGGAATCCACGGCATTCTGGACAAGATTCATGACCACCTGCTGAATATGTCCCGGACGGCCACGGGCCATGCAGGGGTCTTGGCCCTCCAGATGAATGTCGACGCTGGCCTTGGTGCCCCGTTTGACCCAGTTGGCGGCAATGCGGAAGGTTTCGGCCAGATCGAACGTCACGAAGTCACCGGACCCGTCCGCAGACAGTCGGCGCAGATCCTCGACAATGCTGCGCACCCGTTCCGACCCGTCGCGCGCGCCCTCAATCGCGGTGCGCAGGTTTTTCAGATCGCGGTCGATCTTTAGCTCTTTGCGTAGTTCCACCAGATCGGCGCGCGGCGCACCGGCCTGTACGCTTTCAAAGTACTTTTCGAACCGATCAAGGTATTTTTCCAGCGCATGGGTGTTGGCGTAGACAAAGCTGATGGGGTTGTTCAGCTCGTGCGCCACGCCAGCCAGCAGGCGGCCTAAGGATGCCAGCTTTTCGTTGCGCACCAACTGGCTTTGCGCCTGTTTCAACGTCTCATGGCTTTCGGCCAGTTCGGAAAACGCACGGCGGAGTTCACCAAGGGGACGACCCGTCAGAACGATGCCCGTCACACGGCGGCGACGGTCAAGCCTTGGGGCGACCTTGAATTCCACGGGATCGTGGCCGGATACGGTCATCAAGTCGGCCTCGAACGTTTCGCCCGATTTCATGCCGATGGTGCGGGTGATCGTCCCCAACAGGCGTTCGCTGTGTGCATCTGCCAGAAATTCGCCGATCTCGCGCCCGACCAGATCATCCTTGGCACAGCCCACCGCCTGACAGAACGATGCGCTGGCATCGGAAATCCGCAGGTCTTTGCCGGTCACCACCAGATAGTCGCTGATCGACGTCATGATCGACGACAGAAACGCCCGAAGCTGCATCAGCTCGGTGTTCCGTGCCTCAAGCTGTTCCTGATAATCGACCAGTTCCGCATAGGTCCGGTCAACGGCGCTAAGAACGTCGCTCCAGGCTTCTTCACCGATGTTATGGGCGTCTTCGGTCCGCATTCAGACAACCTGTTTGGTTCGGGTGGCTTTCAGAACAGCATAGGCGCTTTGAAAAAAGAAGGAAATTCCGTGTGGCGGTCACAAAGTCGCCAAGGCCGCGATATGGCGGGGAAGATCGCAACGCGAATGCAGGATATCGATGATCGTGACTGTAAGGTTGGTTTCCACATAGACCACAAAGTGTTCACCGGCGCGAATGTAGCGCAGGTCATGCGCCCCATCGACCAGCACCGCGCAACTACGACTGTGGGCGCGTCCGTTGACCAGATCATCGCATCGCGCCAGCAACTCGGCCTCATAGGCATCGGCCTGAAGCGGTCCAAAATTATCGATGGTCCATGTTGCGATCTCGGTCAGACTGTTTTCGGCCCGTTTGGTCAGGCGCAGCGACTTGGTCATTCGCCGGTGCGCGCCCGTGCAAAGGCGCGGCGGATGGCGTCCTGACCGGTGCCATCGGCGAAATCACCACGTTCCGCCTGATCAAGCCCTTCCAGCAGCCCCTTGCGGATGCCCGCCAGTTCCGCCTCTTGCTGTTCCAGCAGTCGAAGCCCTGCGCGCATGGCTTCGCTGACGTTCTGGTAACGGCCAGAGGCCACCAGCGCCTGAACAAGCTGATCTTGGGTGTCTGTCAGAACAACGTTGCGTGTGACCATGGGGCCTCCTATTTGTTGGCAATATATGCCAATGGCGGATTTCGGTCAATGAACTGGGCGCGGGCAGGCGAAATCACATTGCTGCGATGCGGCTGAGACCTTGGTCGGATTTCGCCGTTTCCAAGCGGTTTCTAGAGTGCCCATTATGCGCGCCATAGCCTTTATATTTGCGACTTT
>CATNDK010000021.1 GCA_950096585.1 Thalassococcus halodurans
ATGGCCGTTGGCGACCACTTCGCGGTTCTGATCCGCGGCGCGATCGCGGCGGACTTCCGCAAAGGCGAAAAGAGCCGCGAAGAAATCGCCGACCTGATGGCGGGCGGTGAATCCATGGCAGATCTCGAAGCCAATATTGACGGAATGGCCGACGCGTAACCGCGCGTCGACCTTTAGGACAAACCTGAATGGGCTGACTTCCCGTTCTTCCCCCTGACGGCCTGGCGCTTCGCCGGGTCGTCGCATCACTCTTTAGGTCAGATAGAAACATGACAACACGACTTGCTATCATTGGGGCTGGCTTGATGGGCGAAGATCACGCCCGAATTTTCGCTCAGGAAGTGCCCGGCGCGGCACTTCAGGTGATCTGTGATCCCGACAAAAACCGCGCTGCTGCGGTTGCAGACAAATTTTCGGCGGCGGATGTGGCGACAGATGCCGCAGCGACCATCGCACGGCCAGATGTTGACGCTGTTGTCATCGCAAGCCCCGACTTCACCCACGCGGATCTGACACGTCAGTGCATCGACGCGGGCAAACGTGTGCTGTGTGAAAAACCTTTGTCGCAGCAATCGTCCGAATGCCTTGAGGTCATGCAGGCCGAAGTTCTTCTGAACGCGCGCCACGTGATGCTGGGCTTTATGCGCCGCTATGATCAATCCTACATGGACATGCGCGCGGCTCTGACCGGCGGCAAGCTGGGTCGTGCATTGATGATGCACAACTTCCACCGCAACGTGGAAACACCTGCGTCGGACTTTACCGGTGCAATGGCTATCACCAACTCGGCCCCGCATGAATTTGACGTGGTCCGTCATGTCATGGGTGTTGAATACACCTCGATCACAGCGCATCAGCCGCGCCGGTCGGACAGCCGCGTGGCACCTGTTGTGATGGTTCTGGAAACCTCTGACGACCAGCTGGTGACCATCGAGATTAACAACAACGCGGCCTATGGCTATGACGTGCGTGCCGAACTGGTGGGTGAGGCCGGTTCCATCGCGATCAACAACGTGGCCTACACGCGCACTGACAGCCGTTTCACATCCAGCACGCCTTATGATGCAGATTGGCGCAGCCGTTACGCGGATGCCTACCGCCGTCAGAACCGTGAATTCATCCGCTTTGTCGAAACCGGAGAATTCCCCGGCATCGCGTCGGATGCGTGGGATGGTTACTGCGCGGCCGTTGTCGCCGAAGCGGGCGTTCGCGCACTTGAAAGCGGCCAGACAAGCCCTGTTTCCCTGATCGAAAAGCCGGAGTTGTACGCATGAAGCTTGGTTTCGTTTCCGACAGCCTTGGTGGCATGAGCCTTGATCATCTGCTCGATAGCGCGGTGCGCATGGGCGTTTCGGGTGTTGAGGTGAACACTTGTGGCTGGTCCACAGCGCCGCATTTCGATCTGCAAACGATGTTGAAAGACGCCAGCGCGCGGAAAGAGTTTCTGAACGCCTTTGACGAACGCGCGCTTGAGGTGATCAGCCTGAATGCCAACGGCAACCCGTTGCATCCCACCGATCCCAAGCAGGGCAGCGACCTGAAGGACACGATCCGTGTGGCAGGTGAACTGGGCATCAAGACCGTTTGCACCATGTCCGGCCTGCCTGCGGGCAACGCCAATGACACGATGCCCAACTGGGTTGTGTCCAGCTGGCCGCCGGAAACACAGGCGATCCTGAACTACCAGTGGAACGACGTTTTGATCCCGTTCTGGCACGAGATTGTCGAACTGGCGAAAGAATGCGGTGTCGAGCGCATCGCGTTGGAATTGCACGGTAACCAGTGTGTTTATAACGTACCCTCCCTCCTGAAACTGCGCGACGCGGTCGGGCCCGTGGTTGGGGCCAACCTCGACCCGTCGCACCTTTTCTGGATGGGCGCCGATCCTCTGGCTGCGGCCGAGGCGTTGGGCGATGCGATCTATCACGTGCATGCCAAAGACACGATGCTGAACGCGCCTGTTCAAGCCACGACCAGCCTTTTGGAAAACGGATCACTGATGGATATTCCGGCGCGCAGCTGGTCCTACATCACGCTTGGTTTCGGCCACGGCGAAGAATGGTGGCGCCAGTTCTGCTACCGCCTGAAAATGGCCGGCTACGACGGCTGGCTGTCTATCGAACACGAAGACGTTCTGTTGAACTCTTTGGAAGGGTTGGAGAAATCCGTGACCCTTCTGCAGGGCGTGATGCCAAGCGCGCCCGCTGACTTCAAACCCCAAGACATCTGAGGAAAGACCAATGCCAACTTGGATTGATGCCTGCGCTGCTGACGATATCGATGAAGAAGATGTCATCCGTTTCGACCACGGGGACCGCACCTTTATCATCGTTCGCGATCACGAAGATAACTACTATTGCACAGATGGTCTGTGCACCCACGAAGACGTGCACCTGTGCGACGGGTTGGTTGTCGAAGCGACAATCGAATGCCCGAAACACGCGTCGATTTTCGACATGACCAACGGCGAAGTGGAAACACCGCCCGCATGTGAAAACCTGCACACCTACCAAACCAAGGTCGAAGACGGCCGCGTGTTCGTGGAAATCTGATATGGCGTTCCAACTGGCCGCTTGTGCGGAAATGCTCTGGCAGGACAAGCCCATTGCATGGCGCGCGTCGCGATTGAAAGAGCTGGGCTTTGGTGTCGGGCTTTGGAACTGGCCGGATTGGGATCTGGACGCGCTTGAGAAAACAGGCGCGACCTTCACCATCATGAACGGTTATCTGGAAGGCCGTCTTGCAGATGCCGAGGGGGCGGATTTGTTGATCAAGTCCGCCCGCGAAGCCGCGCAGGTCGGCAAGCGTTTGGGCGTCCACCGCCTGAACCTGCATGGCACCGGTCTGGGGGATATGGGCATTCCGATCCCGCAGATGGCGCATGTGGCACCGGGCATGTGGTTGCGCGCCCGCGACACGCTGCACCGGATTTGCGATATGGCCGAGGAAGAAGGCGTGATGTTCACGCTGGAAAACCTGAACCTGCGCGAACATCCCGGCTGTCCGTTCAATTCCATCGCTGACGTTCTGTCGCTTGTTGCCGCTGTGGATCGCCCGCAGTTGCGCATCAATCTTGATCTTTACCACACGCAAATCGGCGAGGGCGACGTTATCCGCCACGCCGAAGCCTGCCTGCCGTGGATCGGCGAAGTGCAGGTTGCTGACAACCCCGGTCGCTGTGAACCCGGCACCGGCGAAATGAACTGGCCCATGATCGCCAAGGCATTGCACGCGATGGGCTATGACGGCCCCGTCGGCATGGAAGCCTTTGCCAAAGACGATCCCGAGGACGCGCTGGACGCGTTCCGTGCGGCCTTTACCCTTTAAAGAAGGAACCCCAGATGTACCACAATCGTCCCCATGTCGAAGACCTCCGCGCGATGAAAAAGCGTGGCGAAAAGATTTCGATGCTGTTCGTCACCACACCGGAAGAAGCGGCTGCGGCCAATGCGGCGGGCATCCACATGCTGTCGATCGAAGGCAAGTTCTTTGACGCAGAGATGCGCGAAGCGGCGGGCGATTGTTTCGTTCAGGTCGGTCTGCCTTATGGCGGTTGGGGTCGCTTCGAAGGCCGTCCCATCGCAACGGGCGAAGACTATCTGCGCGCGGCGTTCCATTACGCGGGCATTGGCGGCGACGCCTACTACTGCTCGGCGTCCTACGACATCCAGAAGCTGCTTTGTGACAACCATTTGCCCGTCGTTGGCCACATCGGTCTGATCCCGTCCTACATCACATGGACCGGCTGGCGCGCTGTTGGCAAAACCGCGGACGAGGCGCTGGCGTTGTGGAAGCACACCCAGATGCTGGAAAAGATCGGTGTCTTCGGTGCCGAGCTTGAGGTCGTGCCGGATCGCGTTGCGAAATACCTGACAGAAAACTCGTCGCTGCTGATGCTGGGTATGGGTGCGGGCAAACATGCCGATGCGCAGTATCTGTTCACCGAAGACGTCTGTGGTTACGGCAAAAACCACAAGCCGCGTCACGGCAAGGTCTATCGCAACTTCGCGCCTGAACTTGAGCGTCTGCAGAACGAACGCATCGCGGCGTTCAAAGACTTCAAGGCAGACGTCGACAACGGCGGCTATCCCGAGGCCTGCCATTCGGTCGCGATCAAGGACGACCAGTTTGATGCGTTCCTCGAGCAGGCACAAAACGATGCTTAAGGTTGGCGTTGTAGGATACGGAACCGGTGGTCAGCATTTTCACACGCCGTTTATCGCGGCGGCCGAGGGCTGTTCGTTGGCAGGCATCGTTGCACGGGCCGAGGCGACTGTTGCCAAGGCGCGTGCGGATTGGCCGGATGTCCCGATCTTCCCTAGCCTCACGGCGATGATCGAAGCGGGCGTTTGCGATGCGGTGACCATCACCACACCGCCCCAGACGCGCCGTGATCTGGTGTTGGAAGCGATCAATGCAGGCCTGCACGTGGTTGCGGACAAACCCTTTGCCCCGAATTACGAGGGTGCAATGGAGCTGGACGCAGCGGCCAAGGCCAAGGGCGTGACACTCGGTGTCTACCAGAACCGCCGCTACGATTCCGATTTGCAGACCTTGGCCAAGATCATCAGAGATGGTCGTCTGGGTCAGGTCTGGCGCGTTCACAGCCGGATGGATTTCGACGATCCCGCAACGCTTGAGGCCGGCCCGACAGGCGGTCTGTTGCGCGATCTGGGCAGCCATCTGGTGGATCAGATGATCTGGTTGAACGGTCCGGTCGCGTTGGTTTCGGTGCACATGGATCACGTTGATCTGCCCGAAGGCCGCACGGACGCCAGCTTTGTCATCACGCTGAACCACGAAAGCGGTCCGGTGTCTGTGGTGTCGGCATCAAAACTGAACCGCCTGAGCACCCGTGAACTGCGCGCCTATGGCGATAAAGGCGCCTACGTCAGCTATGGCACCGACGTACAGGCACAGCAGATTTTCGCGGGCCAACGCCCGACCGATGATCCGGATGCGTGGGGCTATGAGCCCGAAAGCAACTGGGGCACGCTTTATACCGACGAAGGTCCGGTAAAAGTACCGGCGGAGCAGGGGCGCTATCACGACTACTATGCCGCCTTCGCCAAAGCGGTCGCCGACGGCACCGAGCCGCCCGTGACGGCCGAAACAGGTGCGCGGACGCTGGCCGTTCTGGACGCCGCGCGGCAAAGCGCGGAAGAAGGCCGGTCTATTCAGCTTTGAAACAACAGGGGTAAAGGGCCCCGATCATCAGGAAATACACGTATGATTAAAGTCGGACTTCTAGGCGCAGGTCGCATCGCTGGTGTGCACGCAACCGCCATTTCTTCGCACCCGGGCAGCGAACTGGCTGCGGTGTCGGATTACTTCCCCGAAGCAGCGCAGAAACTGGCGTCGCAATACGGCACGGTTGCCCGCACGACCGAGGAAATCATTGCCGACGACAGCATCGACGCGGTTCTGATCGCCACCTCGACCGACACGCACTCGGACCTGATCGAGGCCGCAACTGCGGCAGGTAAGGCCGTGTTGTGCGAAAAGCCCGTGGATCTGAGCCTTGAGCGCGCGCAGGCCTGTCAGGTGGCTGTCGCCAAAACCGACCGTCCCGTCATGATCGGCTTCAATCGCCGTTTCGACCCGAACTTTGGCGCGTTGAGAAACGCGCTGGTCGCAGGTGAAATCGGCCAGGCTGAACTGCTGTCGATCACATCCTTCGATCCGGCCCCGCCGCCGCTTGAGTATGTGAAGGTATCCGGCGGTCTGTTCCGCGACATGATGATCCACGATTTTGACATGGCGAACTTTATCATGGGCGATCTGCCTGTGTCCGTCACAGCCGTTGGCACATCCATCGTCGATCCGGCCATTGGTGATGCAGGCGATGTGGACACAGCTGCTGTCACGCTGACCTATGCAGACGGACGCATTGCAGTAATCAAAAACTCGCGCCGTGCGGTCTATGGCTATGATCAGCGTGTTGAACTGCTGGGCTCCGAGGGCCTTCTGCAAGCGCAGAACATGCTGGAAAACACTGTGGTCAAAAGCACGACTTCGGGCGTGACCGGTGCCAAGCCGACCTACTTCTTCCTTGAACGCTATATGCCCGCCTACGCGGCGGAATGGGCGGCGTTTGTCGAGGCGCTGACCAACGGTGGCGCACTGCCCGTGACGCTGGCGGATGGCGTGGCCGCGCTGGCCATGGCCGAAGCGGCGACGCGTTCGGCCAAAACCGGAGCGCCGGTGATGATGGCAGATATCCTGTCCTAAAATCTCTGCGCCGGACGGCAGGTTTCGTCCGGCGCGACACTTTGGTCGGCTTGCTCATCGCCGCCTTTCGGGACAAGATTCACCTGACTAATCCGGTGACTGTCTCCATGCTTCGTTTTCTTCTGTCTTTCTGGCTGTTTGCTGCGCCCGCTTGGGCCGCAGACCTGACCGTGTTCGTTGCGGCCAGCATGGGCGATGTACTGAACGAGGTGGCGGATGTTTGGGAAGACCAGACAGGTCAGCATGTCACCATCGCCCCTGCCGGAAGCTCGGTTCTGGCCCGTCAGATCGCGGCAGGCGCGCCTGCGGATATTTTTGTGTCTGCCAGCCCTGACTGGATGGATTGGCTGGACGGGCAGGGGATGATCGCGACTGATACACGGCGCGATCTGGCGGCAAATGCGTTGGTTTTGATCGGGCATGGTTCGGGCGAAACGGGTGATATGCCCGCCGATATCTCGGCGCTGCTGCCCGACGATACACGGCTGGCCATGGCGCTGGTCGATGCGGTGCCTGCGGGCATTTACGGCAAGGCGGCGCTGATGCATCTGGGGCAGTGGGATGCGATTGCCCCGCGCGTGGCGCAGACCGATAACGTGCGGTCTGCCTTGGCCTTGGTTGCGCTGGGTGAGGCGCCGTTGGGAATTGTCTATGCCACCGATGCGGCCTCGGATGACCGTGTCCATGTGGTTGCGCGTTTTCCAGACGAAAGCCATCCTCCCATCACCTATCCTGCCGCCATCACGACCGATGCGCCGAACTCTGATGCGGCGCAAGCGTTTCTGGAATGGCTGGCAAGTGCCGAGGGTCAGGCGCTTTTTGCCCGATACGGCTTTGTTCCTGTGACCGAGTAAGCTAAGCAATCATCATGGAATACCTAGGACCAGAGGCATGGCAGGCGGTGGCGCTGTCGCTCAAGGTGGCCTTCTGGGCCACGGTCCTTAGTTTGCCTTTGGGGATTGTAACGGCCTACGCACTGGCGCGGGGGCGGTTTGCGGGGCGTCAGATATTGAACGGTCTGGTGCTGGTGCCGCTGATCATGCCGCCGGTTGTGACGGGCTATCTGTTGTTGCTGACCTTCGGGCGGCAGGGGCCGGTTGGCGGGCTGCTTTACGACTGGTTCGGGGTGACATTGGCGTTTCGCTGGACAGGCGCGGCGCTTGCGGCGGCGATCATGGCGTTCCCTTTGATGGTGCGCGCGATCCGGTTGGCGATCGAGGCTGTGGACCCGAAACTGGAAGACGCGGCTGCGACCCTTGGCGCATCGCGGTTGCGGGTGTTTTGCACGGTCACCCTGCCGTTGATCGCACCAGGGATCATCGCGGGGGCGGTGATGGCCTTTGCCAAAGCGGTGGGCGAATTCGGCGCGACGATTACTTTCGTGTCGAACATCCCCGGCCAGACCCAAACGATCCCGTCGGCCATCTATGCCTTCCTGCAAGTGCCCGGCGGCGAAAACGCGGCGCTGACGCTGGTGGTGATTTCCATCACTCTGGCCTTGGGCGCGGTTGCTTTGTCGGAATGGCTGGCGCGTCGTGTGGCGCATAGGATTTCCGGTAAATGACGTTGTCGGTGAACATAAAACGCCGCCTTGGCGACTTTGCCCTGGATGTCAGTTTCGACGCGCCGGACGGGGTGACAGTTCTGTTCGGTCGCTCTGGGTCGGGTAAGACGTCGGTCGTGAACGCGGTTGCCGGTTTGCTGCGGCCCGATGAAGGGCGGATCGCTTTGCATGACCGCGTGCTGTTTGATGCAGGCGCGGGCGTTGATGTGCCGGTTCACAAACGTCGCCTAGGCTATGTCTTCCAAGAAGCTCGTCTGTTCCCGCATATGTCGGTGCGGGACAACCTGCTGTATGGGCGCAAGGCCTCGGGTCTGAAAGGGCAGGGCGATCTTAGCCGTGTCGCCCAGATGCTGGGGATAGAAGGCCTGTTGGACCGTCGCCCTGCACGTCTGTCGGGCGGCGAAGCGCAGCGCGTGGCGATTGGCCGTGCCTTGTTGTCCGAACCTGAAATCCTGTTGATGGACGAACCGCTGGCCGCGCTGGATGCGCCGCGCAAGGCGGAAATCCTGCCCTATCTGGAACGCCTTCGCGCCGAAAGCGGCTGTCCGATCATCTATGTCAGTCACAATCTGGCCGAGGTCGCACGGCTTGCGACCCATCTTGTGGTTCTGGAAGATGGCAAGGTTCTGAAGGACGGGGCTGTCAGTGACCTGCTGTCCGATCCTTCGATGGTTCGTGTCTTTGGTGTGCGCGATGCGGGTTCGGTGCTGACGGCCCGTGTCGTCGATCATGCCGATGATGGCGTGACGGAACTGAAAGTATCTGGCGGAACGCTCTGGCTGCCCACAGTTCCAGCCGAGGTTGGTAGTCACCTGCGCGTGCGCATTCTGGCACAAGAAGTTTTGATCGCGGCGGAACGGCCCGTTGGATTGTCGGCGCTGAACGTCTTGCCGGTGACTGTGCTGTCGATGAAACGTGGCGACGGGCCGGGTGTGATTGTGCAGCTAAAAGCAGGCGATGATACGCTTTTGGCACGGGTCACGCGGCGCAGTGCGGATGCCTTGGGGCTGCACGTTGGCGGCGCATGCTTTGCGGTTCTTAAATCCGTGGCGGTGGCTCCGGCTGACGTGGGTGGGGGCTTGCAGTCAGTGTGAGAGCGCGTAAGGTCCGCCGCAAACACTAATAAGGAGCGCCCCCATGAAAATGCGACCGCTGGGAAGCACAGGCATCGAAGTTTCCGAACTCTGCCTTGGCACCATGACTTTCGGCAACCAGACACCCGCCGAAGAGGGCCACGCACAAATTGAATATGCCTTTGATCACGGCGTGAATTTCATGGACACGGCCGAAATGTATCCGGTCAATCCGGTCAAGGCCGAAACCGTCGGCAATACCGAGGCGATCATTGGCGACTGGTTCGAAAAGACCGGACGCCGCAATGACTGGGTCCTTGCAACCAAACTAACCGGCCCCAGCCAGTTGGTCCGCGACGGCGCGCCGATGTCGCCGGAAACCATGCGCGCCGCACTGGAAGGGTCGCTGAAGCGTCTGAAAACCGATGTGATCGATCTCTATCAACTGCATTGGCCGAACCGTGGCAGCTATGGCTTCCGTCAGAACTGGAAATATGATCCGTCCAAGCAGAACCGCGAAGAGACGTTGCAGCATATGGCGGATTTGTTGGGCGCGCTTCAGGATGAAATCACGCGCGGCACCATCCGTCATGTCGGTTTGTCGAATGAATCCGCTTGGGGCCTGACCAACTGGATCCGCGTGGCCGAAAAGATGGGCGGCCCGCGTATGGAAACGGTTCAGAACGAATATTCGCTGATGTACCGCATGGCCGACACCGATCTGGCCGAGGCGCTGATCAACGAAGGTGCGGGCCTGCTGCCTTATTCGCCGCTGGGTGCGGGGCTTTTGTCGGGCAAATACCAGAACGGTGCGATGCCCGAGGGCAGCCGCATGGCGATCAACGGTGATCTGGGCGGGCGCAAGACCGACCGCGCGTTCCTTGCAGTGGATGCCTATCTTGAGGTGGCCAAAAAGTTCGGAATTGATCCGGTGCACATGGCATTCGCATGGTCCGCGCGTCGTCCGTTTGTGGCGTCTTCCATTTTCGGCGCGACCACAATGGATCAGTTGAAGGTCGCGTTGGGGGCATCGGATGTCGAGCTGTCGGACGAGCTTCTGGCGGCATTGGACGACACGCACAAACAGCATCCTTTCCCCTTCTGATCGGGTTTAAACATGGAATTGTGGATCGTCTTTGCCATTGCTGCGGCGCTGTTTCAGACGATCCGCTTTATGCTGCAAAAGGTGCTGAGCACAGGAACGCTTAGCACTGCAGGCGCCACCATTGCGCGGTTTGCCTATGCGATGCCCGCGGCTTTGGTTCTGACCAGCGGCTATCTGTTTTACACCGGCCAATCAGTTCCCGAACTGGGCGGTGTTTTCTGGCCCTACGCCTTGGCCGGAGCCATTGGCCAGATCATGGCGACGCTGTGCGTGGTGGCCCTGTTCCGGCAGCGTAATTTCGCAGTCGGTATCACCTTCAAGAAAACCGAAGTGATCCAGACCGCACTGGCCGGTTGGGTCGTGCTGTCCGAACCCTTGAGCGGTTACGGCTGGGTGGCGATCCTGATCGGGCTGGTTGGCGTTCTGATCCTGTCCGACACGCCAAATACCAACGGCTCCTTCCGCGAACGGTTCCTGACGCGGGCGGTGGCGCTGGGTCTGTTGTCAGGGGCGTTCTTCGCTATGGCGGCCATCGGCTATCGCGGGGCAACGCTTCAGGTTGCCAGCGATGATCCCATCATCCGCGCGGGCGTTTCGCTTGTTCTGGTGACCCTTTCCCAAACAGTGATGATGGGGCTGTGGATGCGGTTCAAACAGCCGGGCGAACTGACCCGTGTCTGGCAGGCGCGGCGCACGGCGGTTTGGGTGGGCATCACATCCATGGCGGGCAGTTTCGGCTGGTTTGTGGCCTTCACCCTGCAAACCGCCGCCTATGTTCAGGCCGTGGGCCAGATCGAACTGATCTTTTCGATCATGGCCTCGACCCTGTTTTTCAAGGAAAAGATCACGGCCAAGGAGATCGCGGGTATCGCGGTTCTGACCCTGTCGATTTTGATGCTGATCCTTGTGATCTAGCCGCGCCGCAGCATCAGCACGACGCAGCGTTCTTTCCGTTTTCATTGGCTTTTTCGCCGCCTCCCACGCCAACATGATCCAACGGTGTAAGGGAGGAATGCGCCAATGTTGTTGGAAGTCGTGCTGCCGCTGTCGTTGGCATTTATCATGTTTTCACTGGGTTTGGGGCTGACCTTTGCCGATTTCAGACGCGTCTTGTCGATGCCTGTGCCTGTACTGGTGGGGTTGGTGTTGCAAATCATCGGTGTTCCCTTGGTGGCTTTTGCGGTTCTTCAGGTGGTGTCGCTGCCTCCGGTATTGGCGTTTGGCGTGATGATCCTGTCGTTCTGTCCGGGCGGTGTAACATCCAACGTTCTGACGCGCCTGTCCGGCGGAACGGTGGCGTTGTCGATCACGCTGACCGCTGTGGCCAGTCTGCTGTCCGTTCTGACCGTGCCTTGGTTCACGGCTTTGGCCTCGACGCATTTTCTGGGGGATGCAGGCCCCGAGATTGATGTGTCGTCGTTGGCCATTGCGATGGCTGCTATCACGGTTGTACCGGTGTTTATCGGCCTGCTTCTAAACCGCTTTTTGCCGGGCTTCGTGGGGCGTGTTGGTCATTTGGCGGAAAAGCTGGCGATGGTGTTGTTTGTGATCATCGTGATCGCGGCGATTGCCACGAACTGGGCGGTATTGATGGAAAACCTTTCCAGCCTTGGACCGGTCGTTGTGGGGATGAACGCGCTGTTTCTGGTGTTGGGCGTGGTGGTTGCGCTGGCGCTTGGGCTGTCCGGCGGCGACGGGCGGGCGATCGCTGTCGAGCTTGGCGTTCAGAACGCGACGCTGGGCATTGCGGTAGCGGCGATCATCGCCGGTTCAGGGACCTTGTCCGACTATGCATTGCCCTCGGCCGTCTATGGGATCGGCATGTATATCGTGACCATTCCGGCGATTTGGCTGCTGCGGCGTGTGATGCCTTCGTAGGCCCAGCTTCTTGACCTTAAGCGCGCGCTGTTGCATGGCGCGTCCCATGTCAGAGAAAAAGCACCCCTCGGGCGCCCCGTGGCGCAATTTCTATGGTCGGTTCAAGGGTAAGACCCTGAGACCGAAGCAGGAAGAATATCTGGAAAACGATCTGGCGGCCCTGTCGCCCGGAGCGGTTGGTTGGGACGTAAACCCTGACCGCGAAAAGCTGGATATCGACGCGTTGTTCGGTGGTCGGCCGTTGTGGCTGGAAATCGGCTTTGGCGGTGGTGAACATCTGGTGCATCAAGCCAAGAACAATCCGGACAAAGGGTTTATCGGGTGTGAACCTTTTATCAACGGTGTTGCAATGCTGTTGGGCAAGGTGAAGGACGCAGGGCTGGATAACCTGCGCATTCATCCCGGCGATGCGCGTGACCTGTTCGATGTTCTGCCCGATGGTGTAGTTGAGAAGGCATTCCTGCTCTATCCCGATCCATGGCCCAAAAAGCGCCATCACCGCCGGCGCTTTGTCACGCAGGAACATCTGGAACCCTTGCATCAGGTGATGCGGGAAGGTGCCGAGTTCCGTGTGGCGACGGACATTCCCGACTATGTGCGCCAGACCATGTTTGAAGTGCCGAAAGCCGGTTTCGAATGGCTGGCCGAAGGCCCGTCTGACTGGCGTGACCCGTGGGATGATTGGCTATCGACACGCTATGAGCAGAAGGCGCTCCGCGAAGGCCGCACGCCCCATTATATGACGTTCCGCCGGACCTGAGGTGGCTGGGGGCTTTGCCCCCTTGGCCTTTGGCCAATTCCCCCAAGGTATTTGTGGACAGAAAATACAATGGTTTGGGCTTAATCACGGCTTTTGTCGCGTTTGAGGGCCGTGGAAGGTGTGGACCTTGCGCGGCGGGACAAGTATCAAACCGCGACTGATGAATAAGGAAGGTTTCTATGTCGAGCCACGGCCCCGCCACTCCTATGTCTGCACATAAATCCTCGGGTCTGTCCGGTGAGGCGCATGTCCCCGGTGACAAGTCGATTTCGCACCGGTCGCTGATCTTTGGCGCGATGGCGGTGGGTGAGACCCGCGTGACCGGCCTTTTGGAAGGTCAGGACGTGCTGGATACGGCCAAGGCGATGCGGTCCTTTGGTGCCGATGTGGAAAAGCAGGGCGACACCTGGGTCGTGCAGGGCGTGGGCGTCGGCGGCTTTGCCGAGCCGGATCACGTGATTGATTGCGGCAACTCGGGCACCGGCGTGCGCCTGATCATGGGTGCGATGGCGACCTGTCCGATTGCAGCGACGTTCACAGGCGATGCCAGCCTGAACAAACGCCCCATGGCGCGCGTGACCGATCCTTTGGCGCTGTTCGGGGCACGGTCCTATGGCCGGTCCGGTGGCCGTTTGCCGATGACGATCATCGGTGCGGAAAACCCTGTGCCCGTGACCTACACCACGCCGGTGCCGTCCGCGCAGGTGAAGTCGGCTGTTCTGTTGGCGGGTTTGAACGCGCCGGGGCAGACCGTGGTGATCGAACGCGAAGCGACACGCGATCATTCCGAGCGGATGCTGGCGGGCTTTGGCGCGCAGATCGTGACCGAAGATACCGATGAAGGCCACGTCATTACGCTGACCGGTCAGCCCGAGCTGAAACCGCAGACCATCATCGTGCCGCGCGATCCGTCCTCGGCGGCTTTCCCTGTCTGTGCGGCGCTGATCACCGAAGGGTCGGACGTGTTGGTGCCGAATATCGGCCTGAACCCGACGCGCGCGGGGCTGTTCTATACCCTGCAGGACATGGGCGCTGATCTGACGTTTGAAAACATGCGCGAAGAGGGCGGTGAGCCTGTCGCCGATCTGCGTGCCAAGTATTCGCCCGATCTGAAAGGCATCGAGGTGCCGGCAGAACGTGCGGCGTCGATGATCGACGAATATCCTGTGCTGTCAGTTGTTGCGGCCTTTGCGGAGGGCAAAACCTATATGCCGGGCGTGAAAGAGTTGCGCGTCAAGGAAAGCGACCGGATCGATGCGATGGCTACGGGCCTTCGTGCGGCCGGTGTGGACGTGGATGAGGGCGAGGACTGGTGGACTGTTCATGGCCGTGGCTTTGGCGACGTTGCCGGTGGTGTCACAGTGAAAACCCATCTGGATCACCGCATTGCCATGTCCTTCCTTGTGATGGGCTTTGCAACGAATGCGCCGATGACGGTTGATGACTCGGGTCCGATTTCCACATCCTTCCCGATCTTCGAAAACCTGATGACCCAGTTGGGTGCCAAGCTGACACAATAAGGGTTGAAGGGTAGGGGGCGACTATGGCGTTTACGATTGCAATCGACGGACCCGCGGCAGCGGGGAAGGGAACGATCAGTAAGGCTGTGGCGGCCCACTATGGCTTTGCTCATCTGGACACAGGCCTGTTGTACCGCGCCGTCGGCAAGCAGGTTCTGACCGGTACTGCGGCGATCGAGGCCGCGCAGCAACTGCGGGCCGAGGATTTGCAAGCCGATGATCTGCGCACACCCGAGGTGGCGCAGGCCGCGTCCAAGGTGGCTGTGATCCCCGAAGTGCGTGCGGCGCTGGTAGATTTCCAGCGGGTCTTTGCCCGCCGGTCGGGCGGTGCGGTTCTGGACGGGCGCGATATCGGGACGGTGATCTGTCCGGATGCCGAGGCCAAGTTGTTTGTCACGGCCTCTGCCGAAATTCGCGCGGATCGCAGGTTTCGTGAATTGGTGGCAAACGGGCTGCGTGTGGATTTCGAAACGGTGTTGGAAGATGTGCGCCAACGCGATGCCCGCGATATGGGGCGCAAGGATGCACCGCTGCGTCCTGCCGATGACGCCATTCAGATTGATACGTCCGGGCTGTCCATTGATGAAGCCATCGCAACGGCAATTCGGGAAATCGACGCGCGCCGCGCGGGGTGACATCCGGTTGGAACTGGCGCGTTAGTTTGCGTCTTTAGGGCGGCGCATGATGCGCTTGACCGCCAGCATGACGGCCAGAACGACAGCCAAGCCCAACATTTTGCTGCCGAAAAACACGATCAGGTCTGTCGAATGCGGCGTGCCGTAAAGGTGCGTGCCAGCAAGAATATGCGTCGCCAGTGTCTCCACCATCGCGATCAGAATGCTGCCCGACGCAAGAATGCGCCAGCCAGAGGGCGTGTTCAGCATTTCGATATGCGGGGTCGGGGACGCCCAATCAAAAAGCATGAAAATGATTGGTGCAGCCATGAGTAGTAAGACCATGACCAAGCCATTTTCGAAATGCAGCCCAAGGACGGTCTGGCTTGTGAAATCAAGAACCAAGGCTGCGGGGGCAAAGAAGATTATGGATTTGAAACCTGCCAAATAGGCCCCCAGCACGCGCAGGCCAAAAGTCAGGCAAATGATCGGTATTTCCACCTGCGCCGCTGTGTTTGCACGGAACGTCGTGTAGGGGACAAGAGCCTGTTCGATCAGCGACGCAAACAACAGGAAAAAGCTGAAAACCGCTATTTGAAGCAGGGTTTCCAAAATGCTGGTTTGCTTTTTGGTCGCGTCGAAATCAGACATGGCGCCTCCTATCGGGTTCGGGCGCGAAAATGAAAATAATAAAAAAACTGATCAGCAGAGCTCCGCTGATCAGTTTCAATTTCTAGTAGATTTCTGCCGAAGCGCCTAGTGTTTTTCAGGCACGGGGGCTTTCTGACGGAAGCACATATGTGCCCAGCGGCAAATCATCCGACTGAATCACCAACCCTTTGTCCAACAAGCGGCGCAAGGTGCGGTGAAAAGTAGGTTGAGAAATCCGAGAAACCGTCGGATGTGCGCGTACTTTGTCTGTTGTGCAGACATAACCAACATCGGCGCGTTCAGCGGCATTCGCGTAAAATGCCAACAAAATGTCCCGTTCATTCGAGCTTAGGCTATCCAGCCCAAGATCCCGTTCCATGGAGCTAAGCAGATCCCTTAACTGTGCGACCTGTGTCCAGATACCCATTACCATAACCCAACCTACGTTACCAATTCATAGTCACTTTGATAACTTAGGTTGGGCAGGTCTATCAATCTATCCGTATGGTTAGATTGGGGAGAAAAAGTATGGCGTGTTTTACGAGAAAAACTCGCCCTTTAGGCGAAGGTTTGTGTTTCGGCAGGCAAGGCCCATTCCGCGGAGCAGTTCAGAGTCACTGATCGGCATCCGCAATGAGCAGTCGGCAATGGCGCGGCGTTCCAACGTCGTGTCATTATGATGGAAGTGGCTGGAAACGATAATGGTGGTCAGCCCGGGGTTTGCACGCCGCAAATGCAATAGCTTCGGAACCGCGTCGCCATCGCTGGGCAGCGTATCAAGGTCCATTACAAAGATACTTTTCAGTCCGTCAGCATACTTTGCACAGCGTATCGCGCTTCTGGCTTGATCGATGATGCTCAGTGCCTCGAAATGCGCAGACAGGCGCGTCAGGGCGTTTTCGATGGCTGACCCGGGATCGGACATGACCAGAACCTCTTTGTCCCAGAGGCTGCGCTCCCAATCAATTTGATCATATCTTTGGTGCGTGTTGTGTTGTGGCGCCGGGACGGTTGAATTCTGTGGTGAAGGAACCTCTTTCGGTTCGATCATGATGTCTGTGAAAATCGTGCCGTAATCATTAAAACCGAAGAAATTATTCTCGAACTTCATAACGAGTTCTCCTTCGACTTTGGGTTGAATGTATGTATCAGAGTGAGCGCATTCAGTTTGACTATCAAGGGCTACTATTGGCTGAAAAACAACAAAAAAGATAAACAATTTGTTTCCGGAACCAAATACAATGGCGGGAAATTGCTTGTGATTTGGCAGGCGGGGCCCGAAAACGGCGAAAATCCCAAGTTTTCTTGACTATTTCGCACTTGCCCTTGCCACAGGGTAAAGAGGCAGGTATATCGCGCGCGTCGACAAGGCGTAAACGCAGCAACACAGATGATCGAGCGGGGTCGAATACCATCGGCCCTTTTTTGTGTTCAGCAGCGTCTGAAGTGACCAACCCCAAGACCGGTGGAGACAACCACCCGGCCAGATAAACCGAAGTTAAAGGAAACCAGAGACCACATGGCTCAGAACGCATCTATGGAGGAATTCGAAGCCCTCCTTAACGAAAGCTTCGAAATGGACACACCCGAAGAGGGTTCTGTCGTTAAAGGTAAAGTCATTGCTGTAGAAGCTGGCCAAGCCATCATCGACGTAGGCTACAAAATGGAAGGCCGCGTTGATCTTAAAGAATTCGCAAACCCTGGCGAAGCTCCCGAAATTTCCGTTGGTGACGAAGTAGAAGTCTTCCTTCGTTCCGCAGAAAACGCCCGTGGCGAAGCTGTCATTTCCCGTGAAATGGCGCGCCGTGAAGAGGCATGGGACCGTCTGGAAAAAGCATACGCAGACGATGCACGCGTCGAAGGCGCGATCTTCGGCCGCGTCAAAGGCGGCTTCACAGTCGACCTGGGCGGCGCAGTTGCCTTCCTTCCCGGTTCGCAGGTTGACGTTCGCCCCGTGCGCGACGCTGGCCCGCTGATGGGTCTGAAGCAGCCGTTCCAGATCCTGAAAATGGACCGTCGTCGTGGCAACATCGTTGTATCGCGTCGTGCGATCCTCGAAGAGTCCCGCGCGGAACAGCGTGCAGAAGTTATCGGCAACCT
>CATNDK010000022.1 GCA_950096585.1 Thalassococcus halodurans
TTATGGAAATCGGTCAACCCGAGCGTCATCGCGTCATTGCGCGGCGTCAAAGCTATCATGGGAACACGCTTGGCGCATTGGCGGCTGGCGGCAATGAATGGCGTCGCGCACAGTTCGCGCCGCTGTTAGTCGAAACCTCGCATATCTCGCCATGCTATGAATACCGCGAGCGCCGTGATGGGGAGAGCCTTGAAGACTACGGTCTGCGTTCGGCCAATGAACTCGAGGCGGAAATTCTGCGGCTCGGACCGGAAAGCGTCATGGCCTTTGTGGCCGAACCTGTTGTCGGCGCGACGGCGGGTGCTGTTCCTGCTGTTGCAGGCTACCTGAAGCGAATTCGTGAAATCTGCGATCAGTACGGTATCCTCCTGATCTTGGATGAGGTTATGTGCGGCATGGGCCGGACTGGGCATTTGTTTGCCTGTCTGGAAGATGGCGTTGCGCCTGACATGATCACGATCGCAAAAGGGCTGGGCGCTGGGTACCAGCCGATCGGCGCGCTTCTGGTTCAAGGCAAAATCTATGATGCGGTGGCATCTGGCTCCGGCTTCTTCCAGCACGGTCATACCTACATGGGACACGCCATGGCGGCAGCGGCGGCCAACGCGGTTCTGGATGAAATCGAAGGCAACAACCTTCTGTCGCGTGTGCGCGAACAAGGTGACAAGCTGGACGCAGCATTGCGCGCCGAATTCGGTCAACATCCTTACGTGGGTGACATCCGCGGTCGGGGCCTGTTCCGCGGTATCGAATTGGTGGAAGATCGGGAAACCAAGAAACCTTTTGATCCCGCACGAAAGCTACATGCCAAGATCAAGGCGAATGCCTTTGAGGCGGGTCTGATCTGTTACCCCATGGGGGGCACGATTGATGGTGTTCGGGGCGACCATATTCTGTTGGCACCGCCCTTTATCATCGAAGACGCGCAGATCGACGAAGTGGTGACCAAGCTTTCGGGTGCGATCACAGGGGCGTTGGCTGCATGACACCGCTGCCAAGGATTATGGTCGCGCCAAACGGCGCGCGCCTGACCAGAAAAGACCATCCGGCTGTGCCTGTCACGATTGCACAGATTGTGGAGACGGCACAGGAGTGTGCGCAGGCTGGCGCTGACGGTTTGCATGCCCACGTGCGTGACGAAGGTCAGCAACACGTGCTGGACGCAGGACTGTACAAAGAACTGATTGCCGAAATGGCGCAAAGCCTGCCGGGTTTTTACACGCAGATCACGACCGAGGCACTGGGGAGATATACGACCGCCGAGCAAATGGCGCTGGTCAGGGGTGTGCAGCCCAAGGCGGTCTCGATCGCGCTGCGCGAGATTATGGCGGACGCGACCGACGCTGAAATGCATCGCTTTTATCACGAATGCATGGATGCCGGCATCGGTGTTCAGCATATTCTTTACGACACCGAAGACGTCATGCATCTGGCGCGTTTGGTGCGCGACGATGTGGTTCCGAAGGCTGATCTTAAAGGTCTGTTGGTACTTGGCCGCTATACAACCGGCCAATTGGCAAGCCCGGATAACCTGATGGCACCCGTTTCGATGATGAACCGCGAATTGCCCGAAATCGACTGGGCTGTGTGCGCCTTTGGCCGGTGGGAAACGGATTGCTTGCTGGCAGCCCATGGGATGGGGGCTAAAATGCGTATCGGTTTTGAAAACAACCGTTTAAACAAGGATATGACCTGCGCGGCGTCCAATGCGGAACGGGTGCGTGAATTGGTGGACTATCTCACGTCATCGCCTGAGGGTGACGCAAATTACAGGGTGGCCTGATGAATTTTCCTGCGCTTCGCTATTGGCCCTTGCTGTTGGTGACAGCTGGGTTCTTTGTGTCGTGGCTTGCATATTTTGCCGATGTCTGGCCGCTGTTTCCGACGCTGGTTTTCGGCGCGGTCATGTTGTTGGGGCTTTGGGATATCTACCAAACCCGCCACGCGGTCTTGCGAAACTATCCGATCCTCGGGCACGTTCGGTATTTCTTTGAAATGATCCGGCCTGAAATCCGCCAATACCTGATTGAGGCGGATAACGAAGAGGTGCCCTTTTCGCGCGATTCACGGGCGATTGTGTATCAACGGGCCAAGAACGTCGAAGATAAACGCCCCTTTGGCACCAAGATGAAGGTTTACGAAAGCGGCTATCAATGGCTGACGCATTCCATCCAGCCGAAGAAAATCAAGGATACCGATTTTCGCGTTCTGATTGGCGGGCCGGATTGTAAAAAGCCTTACAATGCCTCGGTTTACAACATTTCCGCCATGAGCTTTGGCTCACTGTCTGCAAACGCCATTTCGGCGTTGAATAAGGGTGCCAAGATCGGCGGCTTCGCCCATGACACTGGTGAAGGTGGCATCAGTCGCTATCACCGCGAAGGCGGCGGTGATCTGATTTTCGAGGTCGGGACCGGATACTTTGGGTGCCGCGACGAAAACGGAAATTTCGATCCCAAGACATTCGCGGAAACCGCGGCGTCTGATCAGGTCAAGATGATCGAAATCAAGCTGAGCCAGGGTGCGAAACCGGGGCAGGGTGGCATGTTGCCTGCGGCAAAGATCACGCCGGAAATTGCAGAGGCGCGTGGCATTCCGATGGGCAAGGATTGTATGTCGCCGGCCTCTCATTCAGCCTTCAATACGCCGCTTGAGATGATGGAGTTCATTGCCAAGCTACGCTACCTGTCCGGCGGAAAACCGGTTGGATTTAAACTGTGCATCGGCCATCGACGCGAATTCATGTGCATCGTGAGGGCGATGCTGGAAACGGGGATTACTCCGGATTTTATCGTGGTGGACGGTAAGGAAGGCGGCACGGGCGCTGCACCGCTTGAGTTCGCAAACCACATGGGTATGCCTTTGGTGGAAGGGCTGACGTTCGTGCACAACACCTTGCGCGGCGTCGGTCTGCGTGATCAGATCCGCATCGGGGCGTCGGGCAAGCTTATCCACGCCTTTGATATTGCCCGCACACTGGCCCTTGGCGCGGATTGGTGCAACTCGGCACGGGGCTTCATGTTTGCCGTGGGCTGTATTCAGGCGCAGGCCTGTCACACAAACCATTGCCCGACAGGTGTCGCCACACAGGACAAAACCCGCCAAAAGGCGCTGGTTGTTCCAGATAAGGCACAGCGCGTGGCCAACTTCCACCGCAACACGCTGAAAGCACTTGGCGATATGACAGGCTCGGCTGGGCTATCGCATCCCAGCGGGTTCCTGCCGCGCCATCTGTTGGTTCGGGTGACGCACCGCGACATGCAAACAGGGGACGAGGTGTACCCCTACATGCCCGAAGGATTCTTGCTGCGCGAGGATGACGAACGCCTAGGCTATCTGATGCGCTGGCGCCGCTCGAGTTCGGCCAGCTTCCAGCCCTTTGATGACGGGATCTAATCCCAGCTTACAGGGTCACGATATGGTTGTCCCACGCGCAGTTTTCGCGGGCGAGTGCGTGGGGTTTTCCGTCAGTCACAGCGATCAAACCGCCCAATCCGTCGCTGGCCAGAAAGCCACCTGTCAGCGGGGCCAGCCCGCAGACATCTGTGCGTGACACCGCACCCAGAAACGTGCCTTTTTCGTCGAACCGATGAATGCGGCCGCCGCGGGGCGAGGTGATCGCGATTTCGGATTGGTTCGCTCCGGAAAAGGCAACGCTGCCTGCGTAGCCTTGCATCACCAATTCGTCGGCCAGTGGGGCAGATGCCAGAACCGGTGCTTCACCCATGCGATGAAGTCCCAACAAGGGCATCGCCATGTCGTTTTCACCCTGCCACTGCATCGCAAAACCGACCCGCCCGTCGGCGCGTAAGGCCAAATGGCGGATAGAGTTCTTTGAAAGGTCCGGTTCCAGTTCAAGTTTGTCTCGGATGCTTCCGTCCAAGGCCAGATAGGTCAGGTTCGGCCGCATGGTCGGGATGTTCAGTTTCGTCCGGTCCGATGGGTCCGTCGCGATCCCGCCATTGGCAATAACCAGCGTTTGTCCATCCGGCATCAAATGCATGTCGTGCGGTCCGATGCCGAACGTCGGCATTTCATGCATACGTTTGTAGCCAGCGGCCACATCCCAAACACCGATAATGCCCTGACTGTCGGAACTGGCCTGTTCGCTGGTCACCAAAACGGCGCCGTCGTCGATAAACACGCCATGTCCGTTGAACTGGCGCCCCTCTGGTGGCGTCAGTTCGTGCAGGACCTGCCCAGTGAAGCAGTCGATGACCAAGGCAAAACTGCCGGGACGACGGGCAAAGGCGACGGCTTCGGCGCGATGGGGATGGCCTGCACCGGCATGCCCGCGCGCAGGCAGAGGCACTTGGAATCTTGTGCTGCCATCGCCCGCAATTCCGAACAACGCAAAGGTCCCATCCGGAATGCGCGCCGCCGCGATGTAGCTGGGGTTGCCCACGTCCGCCCATCCAATCGTTGGCGTGGCGCTGGCTGCCAAAAGTGATGCAATGAACCCGCGTCTGGTGGTCATGTCTCAGTCCCCGTCTTGCGAATTGAAACCTGCGCCGATCCCGAGATGCCCGCCGATTTCGCCCTCGATCGCAGTTTTCAGGTCCTGAACAGCGATTTGCAGCGCTTCAAGCCGGAAGCGGGCGGACGGATCAGCGATGTCCTGAAATGCGGGGTCTTCGATACGGGTCGCGGCGTCGCGCAGTCGTGACATGGCGGCATCTGTATGGGGGACGTCCCAATCTGCCAGATGTCCGGCCATGGCATATGCGCTCTCTGAGGCGAGCAAGACGTTTTTCAGGCTCCGCTCGGACCGGCGCGCTTCGGCACGGGCGGGGCGGGGGCGGTCGAAGGTTCCCAAAGGCTGGCCTAGGCGCTGAACGCTTGTGAATTCTAATGAAGACAGGATTTGCGTGTAGACGGCGCGCAGGGCTTCATCCTCGGACAGATAGGTGCCATTGTCTGGCTGGCCTGCCGTGCGGATTGTCACTGCGAATTCTTTGGCCCAAGCGTTCGCCAACGTTTTGGCCTGCGCGGCCAAATCTGCGGCGATCGCCGTTGTCAGGGCACAGTTGTAGCTGTCCGCGCGGTAGTCCGAGAACGCCGGATCGTATAGCATCTGTTCAAGCGCAAAGAACCCACGCGCGGCAATTGATACCTCGGAATAGGCTGTGGCGTCCTGAACAACGGGGTCTTTTTCGTCGATCAGTCGCGTCAGGGTGCGTGGCGTGAAGCCGCGTTTGTCTGGCCAGAAATAGATCGACAGCGCACCGGATTCTGACGGGCCGATACGCAAATCTCCGATTGCCATCCACGCATTGAACGCGTCGGTATAGGCCGGTTTCAAAAGCGCGGGGTCGCAGGTCTCGGATGCTTGGGCGGCCAAAGTGTCGGTCGCCACAGTGAAGCCGTCAAAATACGGCAAGATGTGCTGATCAAGAACTTCATTCACATCCGCGAATGCGGGCAGGGCCAGAGCGCAGAACGCCAGAGTGGCAAAGGGGGTTTTCATAGGCTCTCCAGATAGGTGATCAGAGCATGTCTGTCGGGCGGGTCCATATTGACCACGCTGTCACGGGATGCTTGCGCCTCGCCACCGTGCCAAAGGATCGCTTCCAGCAAGGAACGGGCGCGGCCATCGTGCAGGAACTGTGTGTGACCAGAAACCGTTTCCGTCATCCCGATCCCCCAAAGCGGCGCTGTCCGCCATTCCCGACCATTCGCACGGCCTTCGGGGCGATTGTCTACCAGACCTTCGCCCATGTCATGCAGCAAAAGATCGGTGTAGGGCCAGATCAACTGGAAGCTGGCAGCGTTGCCATCCTCCAAGCGATGGGTCACGTAATTGGGGCGGTGGCACAAAGCGCAGCCGCTGTCGAAAAACACCTTGCGGCCTTGCAAAACAATGGGGTCGTCCACATTGCGGCGCGCAGGGACACCCAGCGACCGGCTGTAAAACGTCACGAGTTCCAGCCCGGTTTGGTCAATTTCAAAGCCGTCCTGTTCGGCATCTTCGCCGTGAACCGCAGACAGGCAATCGACCTGAGACGCGGTGCATTCGCCAAACGCATTAGGGAACAGAGGGCTGGAAATGCCGATGTCACCCGCAAAGGCGCTGGCGGTTTGTTCCACCATATTGGGCATCCCCGCCTTGAACCCGAAACGGCCAAGCATCGGCTGATCGTAAAGCCGTGACCACACGATCTGCGGGTTGCCCGAAATGCCGTCGCCATTCAGGTCGTCCGGATCGGCCCAGCTTAAGATGTCTTCTGCGGGGATCGCTTCTAGCAAACCCATGCCGATCATCTGGGGCGCAACGCGGGGCGACAGCATCGCATCGGGATGGAGCGGGCCATAGCCAAGATCGGCGGCTTTATACGTCGGGCTTCGAAGTTCGGCGGTTTCTCCGCCGGATAGGGGCACCTCGATCGTCTCGTAGGTGATGTCCATCCGTGCTTCGGGCGCATGGCCGGGCAGGCTGAGGTCTTGCAACTGGGTGCCATAGACCGGATCGGGGGCGGTTGGATGGGTGCCAGCGATATAGCGGGTGATCTCATCCGTGCTTGGGGCAGGGATCGAGATACGAAGGAACATGGAAACGGCGCTGTCTTCCGGCCCCTCGGGCGTGTGGCCACGACCGTCTTTCAAATGGCAGCGCTGACAGGATCGCGCGTTATACAAGGGGCCTAATCCATCAGACGCAATGGTGGACGCTGGCGGCGATACCCAAAGCCGTTTGAACATGCCGTTGCCAACCTTGAAATCAAGCTCTTGCTGAAAGCTCAGGTTGGCGGCGGGTTGGGAAAATGCATCGGCGATGCCACGGGCTCGCACCGTCTGGGCACCACCGCTGTTTTCCTCGAACGGCCAGGGTTTGCTAAAATCTGTAGGCAGGGCTGTAACCGCTGCGATGCGGGCCTTTTCGGCATCCGTGCGCGGTGTCACGTTCAGGTGGATGTCACGCAGATCGGCCCATGGCGTCGAAGCGCCTTCTTGGGCGAAGGCAAAGGGGCTTAGGGTCAGAAGTGTGGCTGCGGACAAAAGGGACTGGCGAAGAGAAGTCATGGCTACCCTATGCGTGAAGGGGACGCCCTTAAGCGTCCCCCATATTGGGGTTTATTGGAAAACCGCCGACGGATCGTCGAGGCTGTCAGAGCCTTCGAATTCGATCTGGTCAAGTTCCAGCGTCGCGACAACGCGTTCGATGGATTGTGTTTGATCGATCAAGCCGTTTACACCACCCATCACCAGCGCTTCGCCAGCGGCGTTGCCGCGTTCCAGCATCTGGTCATACGAGAACCCAGCTTCGGCTGCGGATTTGATCCGACCCAGCGCCAGCATGGTGTTGGACAGCTTGGTTTTCATTTCGGCGTCAAGCGCGCTGTCTTTGGCCGCAACCAGATCGCTCAGCGACGGGCCGGATACCAGCGTGCCGTCGATGCGGACGTATTCGCCAAGATAGACGTTCTGGATACCAAGACCGTCGTAGTAGTGGCTGTTGTGCGTGTTGTCCGAGAAGCAATCATGCTCTTCTTCGGGGTCGTTCAGCATCAGACCAAGGCGCATACGTTCGCCAGCCTGTTCACCGTAAGACAGCGATCCCATCCCTGTCAGAATCGCGGCCAGACCGGCCTGTTCGTTTTCAAGCAGTGCAGTGCGCGCGTCGCCTTCGGCTGTCCACTGACCAGCAATCCATTCCAGATCGGACACCAGCAGATCGGTTGCAGCGGCCAGATACTGGGCGCGGCGGTCACAGTTGCCGTTGGTGCAGTCGTCGCCTTGGGCGTAGTCGGTCCACGACCGGTTACCAGCGCCGTCGCCATGACCGTTCAGGTCTTGGCCCCAGAGCAGGAATTCAATCGCGTGATAGCCGGTCGCAACGTTTGCTTCGACACCATCAGCCTCGTGCAGTTGCTCTTCCAGCAGGGCGGGGGTGATGTCGGTTGCGTCGATCTCGGTGCCGGACAGGGTGAATGTCGGGTTGGCGACGACGTTCAGGGCGGCCAGTTGGTTTTCGTCAGTCGGACCACCATAGCCGGTGTCGACATAATCGATCAGGCCTTCGTCCAGCGGCCACGCGTTTACCTTGCCTTCCCAATCGTCAACGATTGCGTTGCCGAAACGGAAAACCTCGGTCTGTTGGTAAGGAACGCGGGCGGCAAGCCAGGCGGATTTGGCAGCTTGCAGGTTTTCAGCCGAGGGCGTTGCGATGAGCGCGTCTACGGCGGCATCCAAAGTGCGCGCGGCGATCAGGCTGTCTTCGTATTTTGCGGCCGCAATATCGGCATATGTGTTTAAAACGTCGGTCGCAGATTGCGCCTGCGCGGCGCCAGAAAGGCCCAAGGCAATCGCGGTTGTGGTCATAAATAGGCGTGTCATCAGGAAGTCCCTTTCGTCCGGCTTATTGGCTGGGACGCGTAAGAAAAATTGCATCATCCAGCGGTCGATAGGCTTTGTCTGATTTATTTACTCAGGAATTACAATACCCAATTAAAACAATCGGAAATATTTCAGATACCCTTGATCACGATGGTGAATGACTGCCGCGCACCGGCGGGCGGTTTGGGAAACGGTGCCGCCCTTTGGATTTGTTTAACGGCTGCGCGATCCAGTGCCTCTGAGCCTGATTTCTTGACAATTGCCACTGAAGACAGGCCGCCTTTGTTATTGATTTTAAATGAAACAGTCACCGATCCGGGCGCATCGACCTCTTTGCGTTTGGCGCGCGCAATCCTGTTCATGACGAGGCCGTCATAGTTGCTTTTGGCTGCATTTCCGGCTGCGGCTTTCTGTGTGCCGGTGCCGCTGTTTTTGGCCTTTCCTTTGTCCGAACCTGACACCTTACCAGCGACCGCATCTTTCTGCGCATTGCCTTTCTGCGTGGGAACCGCCTTGGTCTTAGGCGTGTTCGTGGGGTTTTTGCGAAACGGCTTTGCGGCTTTGGCTGTCTGCAGTTCGCGCTGTTTCGGGCGAACGGATTTGACCGGCGGGTCCACCGTTTCATCCGTTGCGGTCAGCGTTTGTTTCGAAGCGGGCGCAGCAAGTACGGCGTCCGGCGATGGTGCGGCCGTCAATGGTGTGTTTTGGGCAGCTATCGTTTGTTGTGCAGCACTCAGTGGCATCGGTTCCACAGGCGCAGCTTGGATGCGGTCCGGCTCAACTGATTGCGCCTGCGTCGGGGTGTCGGCGGTCAGCGTACCTGTGACCAAATCCTCAAAAGATGCCCCAAGCTTGACTTCGGCCATCCCGCCAGAGCCTTCGGTCGACGCATGTTCCTTGGGCAGCGTCACCAACGCCAAGGCGCTGTGGGCGGCAAGCGCGGTGGTCAAAGCTGTGACTTTGGCCAGTTTGGTTGCTTTGCCCATCAAAGCGCCCTTTCTGTGACGATCAGAACGCGACCGGCACCTGCCGCGCGCAGTTCGCGCCCGATCCGGACGAGCGTTTCGGCTGACAGGTTGCGGTCAGGAATAATGCGCACCGTTGCGCGGGCCTTTTCCTTGAGGGGGGCGATATAGTCGTTCGCAGACGCGACAGCTTTGCCCTTGTGCGTCATGTCGCCGTTTTCGTGCACGACCAACGCGTCGGACGGCGCGGTGGTGTCTATGTCCGCCGTGCGCACAAGTTTCAGATCAGTATCCAACGGCGGCGCGATGGTGCCGGCGACCAGAAAGAAGATCAGCATCAGGAACACGATGTTGATCAGCGCGATGGTCGGTTCACGCTCTTTTCGGGCATCCCTGCGTCTCATGAAGCCCCCAAGACCATGACACGCAGGGATGGCAACGGGCGCAGGGTGGCCAAGACGTCAGTAAGCCGCTGCGCCGTTACGCCTGTTTTCAGTGAAATTACGAGTTTGAGTTCCTCTTTCTCGGTTCGAAACGCGTCCAGCGCGGGACCGATGCCTTGAATATCGGTCACCACACCGTTCAAGCTCAGGCTTTCCGGTTTCAGGGAAAGAAAGGCCGGTGTGGTCGGTTGCGCTGCCTGTCCGCTGCCTGATGCGGCCAGCTCAACTTCGGCAAAACGGCTGAAGGTCGAAGACAGCATGAAAAACAGCAGCAACAGAAAGATCACGTCGATCAAGGACGTCATCGACAGACGACGTCTAAGCCGTCGCCTACGCATGCGCGTGGGCCATTTCGAAGTTGGGGGCAGGTGCCGTGCCTTCGGGAGACAGTATGGTTTGCAGCGCCTTTTGTGCAAAGACCCGTTCGCGATCCATTCTGGACTCAAGCCAGCTTAGGATCAGTGCCGTTGGCATGGCGACGGCCAAGCCGACAGCAGTGGTCAATAGCGCCACCCAGATACCGCCGGCCAGAATAGAAGGGTCGACCTGAGAACCGGCCTCTTGCAGCGCCTGAAAGGCCGAAATCATGCCAAGCACGGTGCCGAACAGCCCCAAAAGCGGGGCAAGCTGTGCGACTGAATCCAGCAGCCGAAAACCGCTTTCCAGTTTCGCAAATCGTGTTTCGCTTTCCGCCTCAAGCCGCTGGGTATCTTTCTGACCTTCAATGGCCATACGCACAACCGGCGCCAGATAGCTTTTCGAGGCCGACAATGCGGCCTGAGCTGTACTTCGGTCGCCAACATCCCATGCCTCGACGGCGGATTTCAGATGCGCGTGGCGTCCGACCCCACTGGCGGCGTACTGCCAGAATTTATAGAGGCTGACGGTCGTCACCAGAATGGACAGGCCGATCATCAGGAGAACCACAGGCCCGCCCAGATTCAGAATATTTTGCAGGCTTTCGAACAGAAGGTTGATCATCCCGAGACCTCAACCGTCGTTCTGCTGGTCAGATGCAATGACTGTGCGCAGGCGTCTCCCGGCAATGTCGACGCTTCGCAGGTTTCGGTGCCGTTGATCAAAAGTCTAGCGACCGACGCGCAGGTCAGGCCGGGAACAGCGAATTGCCGGACGCGCGGGCGGCTCGCGGGCAGGGCGCCGAAATCAAACAGAGTCATTTGCGCGACGCGTCCGTCAGTGTCGAATAAAACGGCCTCGTACACTGCCTTGTCGATATCGCTTTCAAACCCGTTCTCGATGACAAAGCTCATGCGGCACGCGCCGTCCACGGGATCAAGCGCGTTCAATTCGATTGAGATTTCGGGGGGCTGCTTTTCCTGAGCGACACCCAGTGTCGCGTTTGAAAACAGCGCAAAGGTAAGGGCGGTGCGCCCGAATTGTACGAACATCGGTTAAGCCTGTGAATTCCGTGACGGTCTTCTGGCTGAACGCGAGTCGCTTAGCTGGATGGCGAAAAATTACCATCCAGCGCAGCAGGATTCAATACCTGATAAAAATACTCTGTATTTTATCGGGCTGTGCAGCGGGTTTTCGTAACCGGTGCCTTAACGAAGGTGCGACCGCAGGAACCACGCGAATTTTTCGTGGGTCTGGCCGCGCGCGATGCACAAATCTTCTGTCAGGGTGTCTCCGTGTTCCGCCGCAAGCTCACCTGCGCCTGCAAGTGTTTCGGCCAGCGTTTCCTGAGCCTCTTTCATCAGGCGGATCATTTCTTTGTCTTCGGGAACACCGTCGACTTCGGCCACTTTTGACCGCTTCAGCATGCCCGCAAGGGTGCCTTCCGCATGCGCGTCCAGCGCTTTGATGCGCTCGGCGAGATCATCTTGGGCAACGAAGTGGTCTTCGTAGATTTTCTGGAACAGGTCGTGCAGCGGTCCAAATGCCATGCCGGTGACGTTCCAGTGGAAGTTCTGCGCGAGCATGGTTGTGACGGCTGTTTCCGCAACACACTGGTTCAGCGCTTCTGCGATCTGGGTGGTTGCGTCTGTGGAAAGGGATTGTGCGGTTTGGGTCATCCTGGCCTCCTGCAAAGTGTGGTTAGCTGGCTGGCGAATGGCTTGCTTGCACCACCAATCTAGGAGCTTTGTCGGAGGGCGACAAGGTAGTTTAGAATCTTTCTAATTCCGATAAAAACCGTCAACGACATTGTTCAGAAGGAACACCACATTTCTGCGCGCGTGGATCGGCACGCGGGAGTGAAGCAGAAACGTGGCGCTTGCCTGATCTTGGTTGCGCAAGGCATCGGCCAAAGCGACAAGCCATTTCTCGTCGAATGACATTTCACTTTCGCCGCGACGGTACAGAACCGGACGGCGGCCCAGAGCTTGGGAAAGGCAGCGCATCAAAACTTCGGCCGCAGCGGTCGAGGCGACGGTGTGATTGCCCGATAGCGCGGCGCAGGCCCCGAACAGATCGACATAACTTTTGCACCGAACATCCCGTGCCGCATGACGCAGGTGATCCAGCAACGGGCTGACAGGGGCCAGTTTGGTCTGCTCCAGTTCTACCGATTGCTGAGTGCTGCGCAGTGTTCTGGGCATAGGGGTGATCCTTGTCAGGGGACTTTGTCTTAGGCGGCTTTGTTGTCTTCGATCAGCGAGAGTTTGAATTTCTTCTTAGCTGCGCGTTTTGCAAAAGCGGCGGTCCAGTGTTTGTAGCGACCCATGACTTCCTGCTGGGCGATCACAAGTTCAAGAAAGGCAAGGCGTTGTTTGTTTTTCTTAAGTTTTTTCGAAATCGCCTTTTGGTCCTTGGTCATGGAACAACCAATACAATGACCTTCGCGCCTGAACTTGCAGACGCTGATGCAGGGGCTGGGAACTTTGGACATTGAAACCTCGCTAAGGGCAAAACAGCCCGGCTGGGATTAGTGCAGAACGCGATCGTCGGTTGCGGGGGTGATGGTTTTCGCGGCCTTGTAATGGCGCGACATTTCCTTCATAGCTTGGCCGACCTGAGCCGCGTAGATCGCGACCATTTCGGCGTGGCTCGCAGGCACGAGAAGGCTTGCGATCATCGATGCCTCGGCAAGATCACCTCGGGCCGCTTCGCGAACAAGTGTTTGCAGAACGGCTTCGTCTGAACCGATGCAGTCACAGCCAAGGCCGTGGCGCACCAGCGGACGGCGCGCATGTGAACACAGGCAGGTCAGAAGGGTTTCGAACTGTTGCATCTTGGCGTGGCCTTCGGCCGAACCGTAGCAGCGGGCATAGCTGTTCCACACATCGCGTTGCCCGTCCGCGTTTTCCATCCAAAGCCGCATCGACATGATCAGATCGGCTTCCCACGGTGCGACCTCGGTCAGACGACCGACAACCGCGTTTCCAGGAATTGCTGACATCTGGGTCATTTTGTCAGGATCAGCTTGCCAGCGCGTGTGATGCGCAGAGTGTAGGATTGGCCGTCCAGCAGGATTTCTGCCTTGATGCCGTCTGTGATCAGATCGCGCGCGTCATACACAGCGGTGCTGGTCGACTGCTGGTTTTCCTGAGGTTTGATCATGGTAGCCATCATGATTTTTTCTCCTGACCGAATGCGCTTTTGGATGCGCGTTGGAAATCGATCAGCTGTTCAAGTGCCAAGCCTTCGATGGCAGCGGCGTCTGCGTTCGACTGGATCAAATCGCGCCAACTGTTTGGGCTGGTTGAGGGGCCTTCGGACGTGTGTTCGACCACGGGTGTCATTCGGTGATCTCCTTGGGTTGCGACATCCGGGCTTCCAATGGTGGCTAGGACTGGTTGTTTTTATTTCCGACTATGTTTGTCGGGTATTGTCTTTGAGTAAATGTTTCTGATGAAAATAGTCAAGTTAATTTGTCGGGAAATTGTGGAATTGCAGCATGAAAAAGAAAAAGGGCCAAAGAATTGATCTTTGGCCCCATGATGATTGGTGTTTTTGGCTGCTTACGCAGGTTGCAAAGCTGCGATCGACTGGATGGATTTGAAACCTTCAAACCGCGGCGCACCTTCGTGCAGTTTGCGTGTTTGGCCCGCACGGGCATGGGACGCGCGGAACGCATCGCTTTTGGTCCAAGCACGGAAGTGGTCTTCGGTTTCCCAGACGGTGTGCGAGGCATAAAGCAGCTTACCGTCCTCTTCAGGGCCTTTCAGCATATGGAAGGCGACAAAACCGTCGAGTTCGTTCAGGCGGCTTTCGCGCGACAGCCAAAGTTCTTCGAATTCGGCCGCGTTTTCCAGAGGGACGGTAAAGCGGTTCATGGCAAGATACATCGGTAACTCCTTGAGATGATGTGTTTATGCGGTTGCCGTATGGGGCAGGATGAAAGGTGCCTTGGTTGATGGAAGCGCCGACACACGCAGCGTGCAACCATAGGCGCGTGACAGGATTTCATCATTCAGAACATCTGCTGTGGGACCTTCGGCAATGTTTTGGCCATCAGACAGGACGGCCACGCGATCAGCGAAAAGCGCGGTTAGGTTCAGGTCATGCATAACTGCAATTAATCCGCCCCCCGCATTTGCGAAATCCCGCGCGATTTCCATGACTTGCAGCTGATGCGCAATGTCTAGACTAGAGACAGGTTCGTCCAGCAAGAGGCAGCGTGGCTGGCCGTTCAGAACGGGCACCCAGACCTGAGCCAGCACACGGGCCAGCATGACACGCTGCGCCTCGCCACCAGAGAGTTCCTGAAAGGTGCGATTGGCGTAATGCGCCATCCCGACACGCGCGAGCGCCTTCATCGGGACGTCCGGATCATCACCCGAGCTGCCCGCCTGATGCCCGATCCGTACCACTTCGATCACGGTAAAGGGAAAGGCCAGTCGCGACGCCTGAGGAAGAACGGCTCGTTGCGACGCCAATTCCCAGGGTTTCAGCGCCTTGATGTTGGCGCTGTTGATAGACACCCGTCCAGTGTAGGGAAGCGAAGCTGTCATTGCGCCCAGAAGTGTGGATTTGCCCGATCCGTTGGGGCCGACAATGGCAGTGACTTGACCAGCATGAGCCGTCAGGCTGACGTCCCGTAGCACTTGGGTTTTCCCGTATGAAACGCGGATGTTTTCGGCTTGGAACGTCATAGCTCAACCAGGCCCCGCCGTTTCAAAAGGATCCACAAGAACACCGGCGCGCCAAGGACTGCGGTGACGATCCCGATTGGCAGTTCGGCGGGCGCGATGATGACGCGGGCAATCACATCGGCCAAGATCAGCAGCGTGGCCCCCAAAAGTGCCGAGTTCAACAGCAGCGTTCTGTGATCCGGACCTGACGCAAGGCGAAGCACGTGGGGGACGACGATGCCGATAAAACCGATCCCGCCAGATACGGCAACGGCTGCACCGGTCGCGCCGGCAACCGAAAGGATCGCGATGGATTTCATTTTCTGCACATCGATCCCGATATGCGCCGCCGTCGCTTCGCCCAGCGCAAGGCCGTTTAATCCGCGTCCGAGGCACAAGGCTGTCCCGACGGAGAGTAGGATCAACGGGGTTGCGGCAAAAACCTTGGTCCAACTGGCGCCAGCCAATGAACCCATCCCCCAGAATGTCAGATCACGCAGTTGCTGGTCGTCGGCCATATACACCAGAATACCCGATACGGCGCCTGCCAAAGACCCCAGTGCAATGCCCGCGAGCAGCATTGTCGCAACCGACGTCCTGCCATGGCGCGTTGAAACGCGATAAAGGATCAGTGTTGACCCCCAGCCCCCCAGAAAGGCGGCAACAGATGTCAAATGATTGCCCGCTACTGCCAAGATCGAAGCAGGCAGTAAGGAGCCCAAAACGATCGATAAAATCGCACCAAGCCCAGCGCCAGCACCGACACCAACGATGCCGGGATCTGCCAAGGGATTTCTGAACAGGCCCTGCATGGTTGCACCCGAGACCGCCAGCGCCGATCCGACGACGATACCCATCGCCAGACGGGGCAGGCGGATATCGTAAAGAACGATTTGCTCGATATGGCTCAGCTCTTGCCCTTGGACGAGTTTAAGTAACAGCGCAGACAGGGAAACGTCAGTTGCCCCGACCTCAAGACTGGCCAGCGCGGCCAGTCCCAGTAGCAACGCAAGCACCCAATGAAGTGACCGCGCGCGGTGCACGCGATCTCTGGGGGCGGCAATGACGTCGGACAAAGCGGTCATGCCTCATGCTCCGTCGTTGCTGGTATAAAGCGCTGCGTTCAACGCGCGGATTGCCTCGGCCGTGCGCGGGCCGAAGCCGAGCATCAGCAGGCCGTTCAACCGGACCACCGATTGTGTGCGCGCCGCTGGTGTCAGTTGGATCGATGGCATCGCGAACAATTCGTCATTGGCCGCACCGTGATCGCCGCGATCCATCATCAGAATGACATCCGGGGCAGCAAGGCCAACGGCTTCGTCTGTGATCTGCTTGTAACCTTCGTATTCGGTCACAGCATTCACGCCGCCCGCCATGCGGATAATGGCATCCGCAGCTGTACCTGTCCCGGACGCATTGATTTTGCCACCTTGCGTGGACAACACAAACATCACACGTTTCTTGCTGGCCTCAGGGCGGTTGGCATCTGAAATGGCGGCGGTCATCTTTGCCCGCACATTTTCGGCAAGGACAGCGGCGACATGCGGAACGCCCAGCGCGTCGCCAACAATGGTGATCTTGTCCAAGATGCCATCTGTCGTCAGCGCATCCGGCACCTGAACAAAGGTCACATCAGCCTCTTTGATGATCTCGACGGTTTCGGGCGGACCGGCATCATCTTCGGAAATAATCAGACTTGGCCCAACAGACAGTACGCCTTCGGGTGACAGCGCACGGATGTAACCCACATCGGGCAGGGCGGTGATTTCGGGTGGATAGGTCGAGGTTGTGTCGCGGGCCAGAAGACGATGCTGTTGGCCCAGTGCAACCACGATTTCTGTCACCGACCCGCCAAGGGCTAGAACATCTGCCTTGGCGTCAGTGGCATTGGCTTCAAACGCGGTCAGTGACCCGAAAAGAAGGGTGGCAGCCGCCAGAAGTCGTCTGTTTTTTCGTGCGATCGTGATCATGCCAGCACCTCTTCGGCAGAAGGCAGGTTCGAGACGATTTCACCCCACGCGGCACGTGAATCGCGGCCTTCTTTGCCGACTCCGAACACTTGGAAGATCAAACCGCCCTCGGCGTCGAATGCTTCGACCGAAACGGCAGGACCCCGCTGCGTCGGTTTTTCAACGGCCCAAACCTCGGCCACTTTGTCCAACCGCAGATGCAGGTTAAAGCCGGGGTCCATCACGTTTTGCCAGGGACCCATCGGGTGCAGGGTGTTCACCGGGCCAGAGTGGATCTGGATACAGCCCCGGTTGCCGACAAAGATCATCACCTCGATCCCCGCGTCGCGCACCGCCTCCAGCATGGCGTTGATGGCCTCGGGCGCCAGTGCGCACACGAACGGTGCGCCCGCGATCCGGTAAGCGCCGAGGCGGTTCATCTTGAGCTTGGAACACAGGCGCAGGAATTGATGCGTGTCCGTCAGGCGTGCCCATTCCTCACGCAATATGTCCAGCTTGTCAGGGCGCGATTTCGCCCCTTCGACGGGCTTGCGTGGTGCCACAGTCTGACCTGGGGCCTGGTCGGGCAGGGCCAGATCCGAGACAAGACCGGCCCAGGCGTCATGGTGCGAGGTCTCGCGCAGGTGGATCTTGTGGATCGCATCGCCCGCCGCGTCGAAGACTTGCAGCGACCGGCGCGGCGCGTTGCCGTCCTGTCCGGGTGTGTCCACCGCGTAGGCATGGACCCAGTGAGAGGGG
>CATNDK010000023.1 GCA_950096585.1 Thalassococcus halodurans
CGGCGCGGTCAGCGGATACTCCTCGGTCTTGATGGTGCGGCGCGTGGCGCGCAATTCAAAGCCGCATCCGCCTTTGAGCGTAAGCGTCTTGGCGCTGCCGGTTTCCGAAAAGCTGGCGATGCCGATGCCAAAGGGGTCGCGCACCACTGCTTCGGCCAAGGTGCTGTTGGTGCCGTGGCGCAGCGTGCCTTCGGGGAGATCGGCGTTGGCGGGCAGGAAGCGGTCTTCGATGCTTTGCGACAGGCCGGACAGCGCGTCACGCAGGTGCAGCGCAATGGGCGCATCGGGGCCGCCAAGCGTTGACCAGTTGTCGATCCGACCTGTCAGGATGCCCGACAGTTCCGCGAGCGAGATTGATCCAACAGGGTTTTCCGGTGCCACGATCGGCACCATCGCATCCAGCGCCAGAACGCGGCTGCGGTTGGGTTCTTCCAGATCGCCAAGGCCAGCCTCGCGCGCGCGGGCCAGTTCTTCGTCGCGGATTTCACGTAAGGCCATCACGATGTCCGCGTCATCGCCCAGAAGATCGGCAAAGCCTTCGTCGGTGTTGGTCACACGGAACGTGAAACGCCCCACGGGTTTGCCGGTGTCGACGTTTTTCAGGGTGTACAGAAACTGGGTGTCTTCCAGTTTCTCGCGCTCGGTCGCCATGCCGTTGTTGCGTGCGAACCCTTCCAGCAGGGCGGGCATCAGCACCGCGCCAAGGGTGGCAGAGCCGGAGACAGACAGTTCAGCGACAAAGTCAGTCAGCGAGGGGCATCCGGGGCCTTCACAGAGCACGCCAGAGCCATCAACGGTCAGTTCGCCGTACTGGGTGCGCAGGCGATAGAATTCGCCGTCAAAGCCCAGCATCGTGCCGCTCAGTTCAATCGCCCCATCGCGCGACCGAAGGGTCACGTCTTGGGCGGCGACGGCGTTCACCGTGAAGAATAGAAAAAGTGCGGCGCTGATCGCCGCACGTACATAACGCATAGAAACGTCCGTCCCACCGGTCTTAGTTGGATGCGATCTTCAGGTCTTCTATGAGGTTTTTCAACACAAGAAAATCACCAACTGAGCCGCACTCGGGAATGGCCAGTGTCAGATCCTGCACCTTGAGGTCGCCACCGTCGCGCATGTCCAGTGTTTGGGCTTCGACATCGGTGTTGCAGTTCTGGACTGTGACCTCGGCTTCGACCGACAGGGCGATGTCACCGTTGCGGGCGGTCGTGCCAGCAGGGAAGCTGTAGATTTCGGCGACCAAGGCATCGGGCGTGTCTTCGTTGCCGATGCGCGTGAGGAAGCCGCCTTTGCCTTGTGCGGCCTCTGCGATGTCACCTTTGGCGTCGTGCCAGATGTGACCCTGATCGAAATAGTTCGCGCCGAATTCGCGGGCGTGAAGTTGCAGGCCTGCCTGACCGCGCCACTGAACAACCACGCGGTCATAGAACGGCAGCGAGGGTACATCTGTTTGTGCCAGACCGCCTTCGCCGTTGGTGAAGGCCGCGATGAACACAGCTGTTTCAGACAGCGCAGGGATGGACAGGGTTGCTGTGCCGTCGGGCTGGATGACTTCGGTCACCATCATGCCGTTGTGGTGCAGCGTAAAGCGTTCCGACGCATTGCAGGGCGCTTTGATGGACACGTCGACCATGGCGCCGGCGGCGGCTGTGGCGGTCATGTCGATGGCGCAGTCGGGGCTGATCTGGGGTTGTTCCAGTACCGGACCCGGCAGGGGGGCGGCATCATCCTGAACAGCGGCCATTTCGACAGGTGTATCGGGCAATTGCGCATCGGTCAGTGCATCCAGCGGCAGGCTGGGCAGGGCGTTCATTTCGGCGGCAGCGACCGGTTCATCCGCTTTCGCGGATGTGTCGGTGATCGCGCTGACTTGCACGGTGGCGGGCGAGCCGCTTTTGGATTGCGATGGCAGTTCAAAACCGAATTGCATCACATAGCCCGTCGCCAATGCGACGCACAGTGTTGCACCACCAAGAACAATAGACTTTTTCTGGGCCATAACAGCCTCCGCAAAACTATCCTTGCGGAGTAATTTCGGTAATAAAAGGGGCCAGCATAAGGCGCGCCCCAGACCGCATTAGGGCATTCCTGTGAACAATCGCCCGCAATTTGCCCGTTTTGATTCCGGTTATCAGCGTCGGATTGACTGTGATGATGTCAGGGCGGTCAAAGCGCGTCCCAAATCCTTAACGGATGCCTCAAACGAAAAACGCCCCGCGAAGGGGGCGTTTTTTATCTGATACCGATCAGGCCAGACGGCCGTGGCAGTGTTTGAACTTTTCGCCTGATCCGCATGGGCAGGGGTCGTTCCGGCCCGGGTTGCCCCATGTGTTGGGATCGGTTTCGTCAAAGCCAGCGACGAGCGGGGTGCGTTCGGCTGCGGGTTGGCCGGCGTCGGGCGCGGGGGTCGCGGCTGCCGCCTGAGCGGCGCGAGCCGCAGCTTGGGCCTGTGCTTGCTGTTGCAGCATCTGCTGCATCATGGCGTTGCGCTCTTCTTCGGTCATCGGACGGACCTGCCCCAGTTTCTGGGTGACTTCTTCGCGCAGGCTGTCGAGCATGGATTCGAACAGCTGGAAGGATTCGTTCTTGTACTCGTTCAGCGGATCGCGCTGGGCGTAGCCGCGGAAGCCGACAACCGAACGCAGGTGTTCCAGCGTCAGAAGGTGTTCGCGCCATTTGCCGTCGATCGTTTGCAGCAACATCTGCTTTTCGATCTGGCGCATGGTGTCTTCGCCGAACGCCTTGGTCTTTTCGGCCATTTGTTCGTCTGTCTTTTCTTCCAGACGTTCGCGGATCACGTCCTGATCGACGCCGTCCTCTTCGCCCCACGCCATGATCGGCAGGTCGATGCCCAGCTTTTCGATCACAGCGGCATAAAGGCCCTCTGTGTCCCACTGGTCGGAATAGGATTTCGGCGGCGCGTAGGCGTCAACCAGATCGTCGATGACCTGATGGCGCATGTCCTGCGTGATTTCGGACAGATCCTCGGCTTCCATGATTTCGCGGCGCTGCGAGAAGATCACCTTACGCTGATCGTTCATCACGTCGTCGAATTTCAGAAGCTGCTTACGAATGTCAAAGTTGCGGCCTTCGACCTTGGCCTGAGCGCGTTCCAGCGATTTGTTCACCCAAGGGTGAATGATCGCTTCGCCCTCTTTCATGCCGAGCGAGGACAGCACCTTGTCCAGACGTTCAGAGCCGAAGATGCGCATCAGGTCGTCGTCCAGCGACAGGAAGAACGAAGAGCGGCCCGGGTCACCCTGACGGCCGGAACGACCGCGCAACTGGTTGTCGATACGGCGGCTTTCGTGGCGCTCGGTTGCCAGAACGAACAGGCCACCGGCCTCCATCACAGCCTTTTCCGAGTCCTTGTGTTCGGCCTCGATGCGGCTGCGGATGGCATCGGGGTCGGCCTCGGGATCGGCTGCGATGGCTTCCATGATCTGGAATTCCACGTTGCCACCCAGTTTGATGTCTGTACCACGACCGGCCATGTTGGTGGCGATGGTCACGGCGCCCAGCTTACCGGCGTCGGCGACGATCTGCGCCTCTTGCTCGTGCTGACGGGCGTTCAGAACATTGTGCGGCAGGCCGGCCTCTTTCAGCAGGGTCGACAGCATTTCCGATTTCTCGATCGACGTGGTGCCGACCAGAACCGGCTGACCCTTTTCGTGGGCCAGTTTGATTTCTTCGACGATGGCCGCGTATTTTTCCTTGGCCGTGCGATAGACTTTGTCGTCTTCGTCGATACGGGCGATGGGGCGGTTTGTCGGAACTTCGACAACGCCAAGCCCGTAGATTTCCATGAATTCTTCGGCTTCGGTCAGGGCCGTACCGGTCATGCCGCCCAGTTTGTCATACAGGCGGAAGTAGTTCTGGAACGTAACCGAGGCCAGCGTGACGTTTTCCGGCTGGATGTTCACGCCTTCCTTGGCCTCAATCGCCTGATGCAGGCCTTCGGACAAACGACGACCCGGCATCATACGGCCTGTGAATTCGTCGATCAGGACAACTTCGCCATCGCGCACGATGTAGTCTTTGTCCTTGGTGTACAGCTTGTGCGCGCGCAGGCCCTGATTGATGTGGTGCACCAGCGTGGTTGATTCCGGATCATAGAGCGTCTGACCCTCTTCCAGCAGGCCAAGGGCCTGAAGGCGGGCTTCCAGAAATTCGTTGCCCTCATCCGTGTAGGTCACGTTGCGGGTTTTTTCGTCCAGCTCAAAGTGATCATCGGTCAGTTCGGGAATGACGCGGTCAACGTTCATGTACAGTTCTGAACGGTCCTGCGCCGGACCCGAGATGATCAGCGGGGTACGGGCTTCGTCGATCAGGATCGAGTCGACCTCGTCCACAATCGCGAAATAGTGGTCGCGCTGGGACATCTGCTTGAGTTCCGACTTCATGTTGTCGCGCAGATAGTCAAAGCCCAGTTCGTTGTTCGTCGCATAGGTGATGTCGGCGGCGTAGGCTTCGCGCTTTTCGGCTTCGTCCTGACGCGGGTAGACAACACCGGTTGTCAGACCCAAGGCGGCATAGACCTTGCTCATCCATTCGGCGTCACGCTTGGCCAGATAGTCGTTCACGGTCACGACGTGGACGCCACGGCCTGTCAGCGCGTTCAGATAGGCAGGGAAGGTCGCCACAAGGGTTTTACCTTCACCGGTCTTCATTTCCGAGATGTTGCCCTGATGCAGGAAGATACCGCCCATCAGCTGGACATCGTGGGCGCGCAGGCCCAGGGCGCGGTGCGCGGCTTCGCGGCAGTTGGCAAACGCTTCTGGCAGCAGATCATCCAGGGATGCGCCATCGGCAAGACGTAGCTTGAATTCTTCGGTCTTTGCGATCAGGCCAGCGTCGTCAAGCTTCTGGAAGTCAGGCTCCAGCGCATTGATCTGCTCGACCAGAGGGCGCGTCGCCTTGATTTTACGGTCGTTCGGTGTTCCGAACACCTTGCGCGCGAGTTTTCCTAGCATGGTCTCACTTTCGTGTCTGACATCAAAGTGTGCGGCATTTGCTTGCCCGTCTTGCACACAGCCCATAAGACACTGGGGAAAAGACCGGCCTGAAACAGCCACCTTGGCGATGTAAGGGCCGCTCAACCCAGTGTCAACGCCGCCACTGTGCGGCATTAGAAGAAGGTCGTTTAAATGCTTCACTTTACCGATAGCCTGTCCCGTATGTGCCGAGTTTCAGGTCTGGCAATGATGCTGGCCCTGCCGGTTGCGGCGCAAGCCCAAGACGAAGTTACCGCCGACACAGTCGTTGCGACGGTCAACGGCGTTGAAATCAAACTGGGTCACATGCTGATGGTGCGCGCCGGTCTGCCCGAGCAGTATCAGCAAATGCCGGACACAGTTCTGTGGGACGGCATTCTGGATCAGCTGATCCAGCAAGAGGTTCTGGCGCAACAGCCCGAAGCAGTAGAAACCAACCGCGTTCAGCTGGCCCTGGAAAACGAACGCCGCGCGCTGGTCGCGTCCGAGCGTCTGGCCGTGCTGTCTGAAGGCATCGCAACCGATGAGGCGGTCGAGGCGAAATATGCCGAACTGTTCGGGTCGGTCGAACCCCGTCTGGAATACAACGCGAACCACATCCTTGTGGAAACCGAAGAAGAAGCAGCCGCTCTGGTTGCTGAACTGGAAGGCGGTGCGGATTTCGAAGCGCTGGCCAAGGAAAAATCCACAGGCCCGTCCGGCCCGTCCGGCGGCGCGTTGGGCTGGTTCGGCGAAGGCCAGATGGTTGCGCCGTTCGAACAGGCTGTCATGGAGCTTGAGGTTGGCGCTGTGTCCGGCCCCGTTCAGACACAGTTCGGCTGGCACGTGATCAAGCTGAACGAAACCCGCGAACAGGGTGCCCCTGCGCTGGAAGACGTTCGCGAACAGATCGTTGCCGAACTGGAACGGGAAGGCGTGCAGCTTCTGATCAAAGGCTTTGTCGATGGTGCCGACGTCACAAAGACCGACACCAACGACGTTGATACCTCTGTTTTGTCCAATCTTGAGCTTTTGGAGGAATAATTGGCCAAGATCACCACACGGTCACCTCTGGCGCCGGAAAAGTTTCCGGACCTGCCAGCCATTGCCGGTGTCCGCTTTGCCTCGACCGAGGCAGGCGTGCGGTATGCGGGACGCAAGGACGTCATGTTGGCGCTTCTTGATCCCGGTAGCGTGATGACGGGTGTGTTCACCCGTTCTGCCACGCGGTCTGCCAACGTGCTGGACTGTCAGGCCAAAATCGGCGGCGACAGCGATGCGGGCGCGGCGATCATCGTGAACTCGGGCAACTCGAACGCCTTCACGGGCCGCGCGGGTGAAGGCTCGGTCGCGGCGATCTGTGAAAAGGTGGCCGAGGTTACGGGCCTCTCCGCAGACCGTGTGTTCACCAGTTCGACCGGTGTGATCGGCGAACGGCTACCGCACGACCGGATCACCGCCAAGGTCGAAGAACTGGCGGGCAAGCTAAGCGTGGACGGCATCGAAGATGCGGCCATGGCGATCATGACCACCGACACTTTCCCCAAAGGCGCGTCGCAGGTTGTCGACCTGCCCGGCGGCACGGTCAAAATCGCTGGCATCGCCAAAGGGTCGGGCATGATCGCGCCGGATATGGCGACGATGCTAGTCTACATCTTTACTGATGCAAAGATCAGCCGCGCAGACCTGCAGGCGCTCGTCAGCCGGATCAACGACCGCAGCTTTAACTGCATCACGGTTGACAGCGACACGTCGACCTCTGACACGCTGCTGTGCGGCGCGACAGGGGCGTCGGGGGTCGAGGTGCCGGCAGAGACCGAAGCCTTTGCAACAGCCCTGGAAGCGGTGTTCATGGACCTTGCGCATCAGGTGGTGCGTGACGGTGAAGGCGCGACCAAGTTCGTGACGGTCAACGTCACGGGTGCTGCCAATGACCAAGACGCGCGCACCCATGCGCTGGCCATTGCGAACTCGCCCTTGGTGAAAACCGCAATCGCCGGTGAAGACCCGAACTGGGGCCGCGTTGTTATGGCCATCGGCAAATCCGGTGCCGCTGCGGATCGTGATCTGCTCAGCATCCGTTTTGGCGATGTGCTGGTCGCGGAAAAGGGCTGGGTATCGCCCGACTACCGCGAAGAACAGGGCGCTGCGCAGATGAAGCAGCCCGAGATCACGTTGAACGTGGACATCGGACTGGGCGAGGGCACAGCCACGGTTTGGACCTGTGACCTGACCCACGGCTATATCTCGATCAACGCGGATTACCGTTCGTAAAAGACTTAGGGCGGGGTTTCGGCCCCGCCCGCACTACCGGAGTTGCCTTTGATGAAAACTGTACTGGTGTCGGCTGTGGCCCTGATTGATGTGGACGGCCGCGTGTTGCTGGCCCAACGGCCCGAAGGCAAATCCATGGCTGGTCTATGGGAATTTCCCGGCGGCAAGGTCGAAGAGGGCGAAACACCCGAAGTGGCCCTGATCCGCGAGCTTCAGGAAGAACTGGGCATCGACACGTGGGCCAGCTGTTTGGCGCCTTTGACCTTTGCCAGCCACAGCTACGACAACTTCCATCTGCTGATGCCGCTGTTTGCCTGCCGCAAGTGGGACGGCGTGCCGCAAAGCCGCGAGGGACAGGCGCTGAAATGGGTCGCGGCGCGTGATCTGAACCAGTACCCGATGCCCGCCGCAGACGTGCCTCTGATCCCGATTTTGCGCGACTGGCTGTAAGCAAAACTTAGCCTATTGGCTTAAGTTTTGGGTGATCATCTTTAGATAGAAACTCTTGCGAAGGCCGCCGGTTCGTTTATCCTGAGTGATGTTCTGGGGAGGACATCACATGATCAAAACTATTGTACTCGGAAGCTGCGTATCCGTGCAGGGTATCCTTGAAAAAACGCTGCCTGACGGCCGCATGATCGTCCGTGTGGGGCAACAGCTTTTCACAGGCAAGCCCATCGGCGCCTGATCTGAACAGACTATCTTCCAGATAGACAGAAGGGAGGACGACGGTCCTCCCTTTTTGTTTGGGGCGTGCTCAAGTGTCTGATTTGCAGACTTTCGCTTTGGCCGGACCAATGACTACATTTTAAAGGATTGCGTTTGGATGTCGGTAGTGTCGGGGGAGTAGATCAGTTCGTTTGATCGCCTTGAGCATCAAGTTTTTCGATTTCGTTCGATGTTGCGACGCCGACGATTTCAAAACGCAAGAGCGCGCTCACACTAACAAAGAGCGCAACGCAAATAATAAGAAAGCCTAAGAAGTTAGGTTCATTGTGACCTCTAGCTTCATGGTAATAGCTGAGACTTTCAAAATTTACCAAAACGGAAAATACTGCATTTACGACGACCAAGAACACTGGAACGTGCAAAAGATAAAATCGTCTTAAACGGCGCTCGCCGGTCAGGTAGAGTAAACGACCGCAACCGCCGCACATGTGAAAATCGGTGCGATTGGAACGACGCTGCGGGTTAGTGGCATCCATCCTGGTTGGAGATTGAGGTCGACCACAATTCGGACATCGAATGCCAACGAATTTTGCCCACCAACTCGGGTATTCACCAAGCCGCGGCTTGGTCACTCTTGGGGGGGCTATGAATATGTCGTCCCAATTCCAAAGGTCCTATTTTCTCTGAAAAATTTGAAGTTCCAGTGTGGCGAAAACTGAATCTATTTGTCCATCTTTGCTTGTAAAGTCAGCCATCCATACGGCCTGCACTAAGGCTTGCTTCGCTATTGTAGCTTGAGGATCACGTTGTCCTCTGCCTCTTCCCCACCAGCTCCGTGTATGCGGATAATCTCAACCAGCCAGTCGAAAACAACAGGGCCCTTGTTGCTGTGTGCGTTTCTCAGTTGTTTCTGAACCGAGTTTCTGTTCGTCGGATGGCAGCGTTCCAGGCGCAGCTCCAGTTGACGAACGGTTTCCGCGTAGCTCAATCGGGTTCTAGACAGATCAGAATTTTCCCAAATTAGTATAAAACCTTCATCCGGCGTCCCGAAACCACCGCGCAGAATATCGTTGAGCGCATCCAGATTATGACCCCAATATGAACCGGGAATAAGAACGCGGCCGATCTCTTCGAAAAACTCCTCAAGCGTGGAGAATTGCCTGCCGTCAATCCGGTAGGTTCTCATGCTCTGAAACTTTTGCCAATCTGCTTGGGTCATCATGGATTAAGTGCAGACGCTGTCCTGACATGCAAGTTCCTGCGCCTTTGCTCCAGACATTTGCGTCACCGTGGATGATCGGCTGATTTTTTCCCTCAACAGGGAAAGGGACGTCCGCTCGTTTATCCAGGGGAGACTACGGTCCAATTTTTCGTTTGGGGATTGGTTTAGCGTTCGCTGTGCGCGACTTTGCTGACGTTCAGAGGAGACCGCGAGATACCCACTCCATGTAGGCCAGCCAGCATCCAGATAAGAAAGCCAACAAAACCAAGCAGAGCTTCACAAACCTATGTTTCTTGAAACGTTTCTCTATCCATTCGATAAGTGAACTCAATACGACTTCCATAGCTCTCGGCACTCTTCTGGTTCCCAGCACGGCATACAGCGAACTCAATCAACCTGTCCAATAAGGAAATTTGGGCTCTAAGCTGACATTCGCGGCGGTGTTGCGAACTCAAGGCGTGGGAAACCTTGGGATGGCAGTGATCGCTCCGCTTGCCTGATTTTTGTCCCTGAAAAGCAAAAGGGCCGCCCTGAGGCGACCCTTTTTGGTTTTATATCAACTGGATCAGTCCAGTTTGCGTTCGATCTCTTCACGCTCGAAGATTTCGATGACGTCATCGGGACGGATATCGTCGTAGTTCTCGAACGCCATACCGCATTCCTGACCGGACTGGACCTCGGCCACTTCGTCTTTGAAGCGCTTGAGGGTCTTGAGCGTGCCTTCGTGGATAACCACGTCGTCGCGCAGCAGGCGGACGCCTGCGGAACGGCGGGCGACGCCTTCTGTGACCAGACAGCCTGCAACTTTGCCAACGCCTGTGACCTTGAAGACCTCTTTGATCTTCGCATAGCCGATAAAGCGTTCGCGGACTTCGGCGGACAGCAGGCCGGATGCGGCTGCTTTCACGTCATCCACGAGGTCATAGATGACGCTGTAGTAGCGGATCTCGACGCCCTTCTGGTTGGCGGTGTTCCGTGCGGATGCGTTGGCACGGACGTTGAAGCCCATGATCGGCGCACCGGATGCTTCGGCCAGACCCACGTCGGTTTCCGTGATCGCGCCAACACCGTAGTGCAGAACGCGGACGCGGACCTCGTCGTTGCCGATCTTTTCCATCGCCTGAACGATGGCTTCGGCAGAGCCCTGCACGTCGGCTTTGACCAGGATGGGCAGTTCCGCCACGTTCTGATCGTCTTTCGCCTTCTGCATAAGCTGGTCAAGCGTTGTGGCTGCACCGGCAGCGGCGCGTTTGTCCTTGGCGACCTGAGCACGGTATTCCGCGATCTCGCGCGCCTGTGCTTCTGTAGAGGTCACGTTCAGAACGTCGCCCGCTTCGGGTGTGCCGTTCAGACCCAGAACCTCGACCGGAACGGACGGGCCTGCTTCTTTCACGCGCTCACCGCGGTCATTTTCCATCGCACGGACCTTACCCCACTGTTCGCCGACGACGAAGATGTCGCCCTGACGCAGTGTGCCGTTTTGAACGAGAACCGTGGCAACGGGGCCGCGGCCTACGTCCAGTTTGGCTTCGATCACAGCCGCCTGAGCGGGGCGATCGGGGTTGGCTTTGAGTTCAAGGATTTCCGCCTGAAGCGCGATGGCTTCGAGCAGTTCGTCCAGACCCTGACCGGTGTGCGCAGAAACCTCGACGTCCTGGACGTCACCGGACATCTGCTCAACAACAACTTCATGCTGCAGCAGGTCGGTGCGGACCTTGGTCGGGTTCGCGGCGGGTTTGTCGATTTTGTTGATCGCAACAATCATCGGAACGCCAGCCGCTTTGGCGTGGCTGATCGCTTCGACGGTTTGCGGCATGACAGCGTCGTCGGCGGCAACCACCAGAACAACGATGTCCGTGACCTGCGCACCGCGCGAACGCATCGAGGTAAAGGCCGCGTGGCCCGGTGTGTCGAGGAACGACAGAACCGCGCCAGAGTCGGTTGTGACCTGATAAGCACCGATGTGCTGCGTGATGCCGCCGGCTTCGCCAGTGACAACCTTGGTGTTGCGGATCGCGTCCAGCAGCGATGTTTTGCCGTGGTCGACGTGGCCCATGATGGTCACGACCGGCGGACGCGGCTTCAGATCGTCTTCGCTGTCTTCGACCTGTTCGATGACCTGTTCGACGTCCGCGTCGGAAACGCGGGTCACCTTGTGGCCGAACTCTTCGATGATCAGTTCCGCTGTATCGGCGTCGATCGTCTGGTTCTGTGTCGCCATCACACCCATCTGCATGAGCGATTTGACAACGTCTGCCACGCGCTCGGCCATACGGTTGGCCAGTTCGGCAACCGTGATTGCCTCGGGCAGCTGAACGTCACGTGTGACCTTTTCACGGACAGCGTTGCCACCCATCGCTTTCTGACGGGCGCGTTCCTGTTTCCGCTTCATCGCGGCCATGGATTTCTGACGGCCACCTTCACCAGACAGCGCCTGATTGAGGGTCAGCTTGCCTGCACGGCGACCACCATCGTCGCGGCCACGGGTCGAACGGCCACGCTCTTCGCGTTCACGCTCGGCTTTGCGCGGCGCTGCGGGTGCCGGTTTTGCACCTGCAGCTGTGCGGGCAGGGGCACCGGCTTTGTCGGCAGGCGCGGCTTTGGGCGCGGCGGCTGCGGCAGGCTTGGCTGCTGCGGCGCGCTCGGCTTTCTTGGCCTCTTCTGCGGCGACGCGTGCGCGTTCTTCTTCTTCGGCCTTGGCGCGTGCGCGCTCTTCGGCTTCACGCTGTTCGCGCTCTTTCTGTTCTTTCTCGGCGCGCAGGCGGTTGCGCTCTTCTTCGCGGGCCTTTTCTTCGGCTTCGCGCTGAGCGGCTTCTTCGACTTCGCGGGCTTTCGCAGCCTGCAGAGCCTTCAGGCGCCGTTCCATTTCTGCTTCGGAAATGCCACCGGGACGTCGTGCATTCGCTGCAGCGGCTGCTGCTGCGTTGCTGCCCGAGCCGGTACCTTTGCCAGCCGCGCCTGCACCCGCTTTGGGCACCACAACGCGCTTGCGTTTGGTTTCCACCACGACGTTCTTGGTCCGGCCATGGCTAAAGCTTTGCTTGACGTTCCCCGAACGGGGCCCGCCGCCACGTACACCCAAAGTCTTTTTACCGTCGTTATCGCTCATGAAGCTCTCTTATCCTTCCCGGCAGCCCCTGCCGCCGTCTTTGCATCGGACGTTCCGACGCGTAGGCCCTTCAAACGTTGGGCATCCTCTACAACACGTTTCGTGAGTCCGCCAGCGCCAAGCGCGGCATGTATCACAGTTTCCCGACCAAAGGCCATGCCCAGCTCGTCCGAGGTGAGCCAACCGATATAACTGCCATAGTGCGGGGTACTTAGTTTGCTCTTCCCCCGAGAAGATCCGTCAGAGGACTGAACCAGTACCTCGGCCTCTTCTTTTTGCAGCCAGTCTTTGACCTTTTCGTAGCCCGCAACGGCATTGCCGGATTTGCGGGCCAGGCTGATCAGTTCGACAACGCGGCGGGCCAGCATGGGTTCCAGCATGTCCACCAGATCGTCAGGCGCTTTCACGGGCTGTTTGGCGGCCCGTGAAAACAGGTTTTTCTTAACGGCCTTTTCCAACGCCGCGCGATCAGACGCAACATAAAAGCCCCGACCGGGCAATTTGCCCGCCAGATCAGGAACGATCTGGCCGTCTGGTCCCGCAACGAAACGGATCAACCCGTACTTCGGCTGAGCCTCGCCTGTGGCGATGCATTTCCGTTCGGGACCGTCAGAACGGTCTTTATGTGCTCCACCGCGTGTCACGTGGTTTTACGCCTCGTCTTCCGAAGCTTCGATCGCATCTTCGTCGATCTCGCCTTCGTTGCCTTGTTCCAGTTCTTCCGGATCAACCCAACCCAGCAGAACGCGGGCGGTCATGACCATGGACTGTGCCTCTTCCAGAGAGACGTCGAACTTTTCCAGAATGCCGTCATCCTTGACGCGCTGACCGTTGTCGGTGGTCCAGCCACCTGCCAGTTCCCAGTCGGCGCATGTGGCAAAGTCTTCCAGCGTTTTCACGCCGTCTTCTGCCAGTGCTTCCAACATCTGGGGTGTCAGGCCCTCGAATTCAATAAGGCTGTCGTCGGCACCCAGTTCACGGGCATGTGCCAGTGCACGCTGTGCCTGCTCTTCCAGAACGTCGCGGGCACGGGCCTGCAGTTCTGTTGCCGTGTCGTCGTCCACACCGTCGATGACAGTAAGTTCTTCGATCTCGACGTAAGCCACTTCTTCGAGGTTGGTGAAGCCTTCGGACACCAGCAGCTGAGCAAAGAATTCGTCCACGTCCAGCGCGGCCTGGAACAGCTTGGTGCGCTCTTCGAATTCGGCCTGACGACGCTTGGATTCTTCTTCTTCGGTCATGATGTCGATATCAAGACCGGTCAGCTGGGATGCCAGACGGACGTTCTGACCGCGGCGGCCAATGGCCAGCGACAGCTGTTCGTCAGGAACAACAACTTCGATACGCTCGGCGTCTTCATCCAGAACAACCTTGGACACTTCTGCGGGCTGCAGTGCGTTCACAAGGAATGTCGGAACGTCTTCGTTCCACGGAATGATGTCGATCTTTTCGCCCTGCAGTTCGTTCACAACGGCCTGAACACGGCTACCGCGCATACCCACACAGGCACCGACCGGATCGATCGAGTTGTCGTAGGAAATAACGGCGATCTTGGCGCGCGAACCCGGGTCACGGGCAACGGCCTTGATTTCGATGATGCCGTCGTAGATTTCCGGCACTTCCATCTTGAACAGCTCGGCCATGAATTCGGGCGCTGTGCGCGACAGGAAGATCTGCGGGCCACGCGCTTCGCGGCGCACGTCCTTGATGTAGCAGCGGATACGGTCGTTCGGGCGATAGCTTTCGCGGCCGATCTTTTCGTTGCGGCGCAGGATGCCTTCGCCACGACCCACGTCGACGATGACGTTGCCGTATTCTTCACGCTTGACCACGCCGTTGATGATGGTGCCTGCACGGTCTTTGAATTCTTCGTACTGACGGTCACGTTCGGCTTCGCGTACCTTCTGCAGGATGACCTGCTTGGCGGATTGCGCGGCGATACGGCCCATGTCGACCGGCGGGACCTCTTCTACGAACTGGTCGCCCACGGCAGGGTTTGCCATGTACTGCTTGGCCTGCTCGACAGTCATTTCCGCCTGATAGTTTTCCAGCTCGTCATCTTCGACAACGGTGCGGACGCGTGTAAATGTGGCGCGACCTGTCTTGCGGTCGATGGACACGCGGATGTCCATTTCCGAGCCATAGCGCGACTTGGCAGCCCGCGCGAGGCTTTCTTCCATCGCTTCAACGACCAGCGCAGGGTCGATCATCTTTTCGCGTGCAACCGCTTCGGCGGTCTGCAAAAGCTCAAGCTGGTTGGCAGAGGTAATGGCCATTGGGTCTTACTCCTCGTTCTGGCCGTCGTCGGCCACGATGTCATCAAACTCGGTTTCGTCAAAGCCCTGCGCCTTGCGGGCTTTCAGCATTTCCTTGATCAGGTCGTCGGTCAGAACCAGCTTGGCATCTGCCAGCCAGTCGAACTGAAGGCCGACAGTGCCTTCTGTAATATTGATCAGAACTTCGCCGTCCTCGACGCCAGCCAGAACGCCCTTAAAGCGTTTGCGGCCGTCGATCAGTTCCTGTGTCTCAAGCTTTGCCTCGTAGCCTTCGAATGTTTCGAAGTCCTTGATGCGCGTCAGCGGGCGGTCGATGCCGGGGGACGATACTTCAAGGGTATAGGCGTCGATAATCGGGTCTTCTACGTCCAGAACCGCAGACACAGCCGTGGAAATCTGCGCGCATTCATCCACTTCGATGCCGCCTTCGGGGCGTTCGGCCATGATTTGCAGCAGGGGCGTGTTGCCGCCTTGCAGGCGAATACGCACCAGTTCGAATCCCATGTCTTCGATGACAGGGCCCACGATGCTGGCCAGCCGCTGGTCCATGGACGTTTTGGCAATCAGGTCGCTCATTAAGCTTCCGGTATCCTTATTCTAACGGGCCTGACGTTCAGGCACAAAAAAACGGGCGCGCGGCCCGTCGATGTTTCCCGGTGGAGCTTCGACCGAGGCCGACGCGCCGCTGTTGGGGGTCGTATACGCAAGCTTGGGTGAGTCTGCAAGCCTGCTGTGCAGGGCCGCCAATTCTCAGGCGACGGGTATTGTGGCAGCCGTGTTTCGGGCGATGTCCGAGGTCATGCCAATCAGGGTCTGGCAAACGGTCTGCGGATCGTAGCGTTCCGCATTTGAGGATGCCAGCGGCAGTCGATGGCAAGCGATCCCGAAGCGTTCGGAAACGGCGTCGCAGTCCTGTTGGGGGACGCTTAGATCGCACAGGATATCGGTGATGAACTGGCGGGCCGAAAGCGTGTCGGGGGTGTCGGACATCATCGGGGCCAAAAGGGCGGTGATCTGATCGCTTAGTGTCATGCCCAGGGCCTCGGGGTCATGTCCGAGGTTCGGCATATAGACCTTGCGCGCATCGCTTTGCGCCACGGCGCGTCCGACGCCGGCAGGCAGCAGGTTCGCTATGACGCTGGAATAAAGCGATCCCGGCGGGAAACAGATGACATCGGCGTTGGCGATCAGGTTCTGGTTTTCAGCATTCAGGGCAACGCTGGCGGGCAGCACCTCTTGCGTGCCGATGGTGATGAAGAGCCGTCGGATCGGGGCGCTGATCGGGGCGGTTGTTTTGCCGGTGAAATGACGTTGCCCGAATACTAGCTGACCATCCGCCAGCGCCACGCCCAGATGCAGATTGACGTCTGCAATGGGGCGCACCCGCCCTTGGATATCGACCAGTCGTGCCATCTGTTCGATCGCCGGTGCCAACTGCCGTCCGCAGCGGAAATAGGCGCCGCTCAAAATCAGGTTGCCCACGCTTGCACCGCGATAGTCGAAATCGTCAGGCGCAATGTGCAGGAAATCATGCAGCAGTCCCAAGACCTCGGATTGGATGGGGCCTTGGATATCCTGCATCAATGGATGCGAGGCATCGACGAATGAACCAAGCTCGGCCCGAAGTGCCGTCTTGGTCGCATCCGCAGAAAGGCGGTGTTTGAACAGATAAAAGATGGCCCGTTGATGCGGCGTGTCCTCGTTTGCGAGGGCCATCAGACGACTGCGCAGGTCACCCACAGCGGGCATGTCGAAGGCCGCGCGCAGCACTTGGGAACTGCCGCCATTGTCGAAGGGCGTGATCAGATGGGCGCTGTTGTGCGTGTAGCGTTTCAATTGCCGTGCAATGCCGTTCAACGCGGTGCCGCCGCTGAAAAACAGAATGCGCGCGCCATCCTCGGGCGTGGTCGTCGCGGCGGGCATCAGGGAAGAAAAGGGGGCGTCGGGCAATGTGAAATCATTTCAGAAAAATGGCCGCCACCAGAGGGATAGGATAGGTGGCGGCCGTTGTCCGGTTGGGGATAGGGCCGTGCATTGACGAAAACGGGTTCGCAAGTTTGGCTAACCGGGTTCAGTAAGGTCATAAAAAACAAAACCACGGAATATGTCAGGGGGAAAGCACGCGCCGTTTTGCCCGTAAATCCTAGGCGTGAAGCCGCTTGGATATTCCGCTTTTTTGTTTCTGATCAGTGTCTTGCGTAAATCACGGCAGGTTTCAAATCAGTTGCTTGATGCCCTGCACGTGATCGATTTTTGCGGCCAGCACATCGGCGGTCAGCTCGTCCACGGTTGCCATCAGGTCCTCGGGTTCGACGATCTTGTCGATCAGCCCCCAAACCTGCGCCTCTTGTGCGGTGATCTTCTGGCCCGCCATCAGGATCATCTTGGCCCGCGACGGCCCCGCAATTGCCGCCAACCGTTTGGGATCGGAGGGTTGCGGCAGGAAGCCCAGCTTCATCACAGGATAGAACACCTTGGTTCCGGGCGTGGCGATGCGCAGGTCACAGGCCAACACCATCCCCATCGCGCCACCCGCGACCGTACCGTTCAGGGCGGCGATGGTCAGGCCGGGCAGGGCGGCGATGGCCCCCGACAGGCGCTCCCACAAGGGTGACACGGCCAGACCGGCCTTGGCCGCATCCAGATCGGCACCAGCGGAAAACACCTTGCCCGCGCCTGTCAGGACAAAGGCGTGTTTGTCGGTCGCACCCTCAGTCGCGATGGCCAGCTGTTCCAGCATTTCGGCAGTCAGGGAATTGGCCTTGTCCTGACGGTCGATGGTGACGATGCGCAGGTCGCCTTTGTCTTCTACGGTGATCATGCAACGCCAACCTTTTTGCGAATATCCGGATCGCGCAAAGATACCTCATCGCCCAGGAATGTGTCTGCGTCAGAGCCGCACATCCACACCAATGT
>CATNDK010000024.1 GCA_950096585.1 Thalassococcus halodurans
CCGTATCGTTATAAAGCCGTAGCTGGCTTTCCCGTTCGGGCAGTGCAAAGGCAAGGATCGCCATCACGCTGTTCAGCCCCGCCAGTGTCAGGCGGTTGGCCATCGCCATACCTGCGCGGGTTTTCACGGGTTCGATGGTGTAGAACCCGATGTGATCCTCAAGCCTTGCGCGCCAACTGACGTCCAGATCGGACCCCGGTTGAAGCGCGGCTGCGATCTTGCGCGATGATGCCCCGCGCAGAACGCCTGCATGGCGACCGTGGTCTTTGGTAAAGACATCCAGAATGGCCGACGTTTCGCCGTGCCGTTTGACCGAAAGCAATATCCCAGTGTCGCGCCATTCCATTGCGGCACTATTTACCCCGTTTTGCATGGCGACAAGTCTCTGACGCTAGGTCATTCACAAAGGGGATGAAATTTCGCCTATTCAACCCATGTGAGTGTTTAGGAACCACCGATTCAGAGGACCCATGTCACCGATTGCCCGCATCACCGCCGGATTGATTGGCCTTTTTGCTGTAGGCTCGATCGGTCTGGACATGTGGATCAGCCTGTCGGCCCATCCCGACCGGACCTTTCTGGCCGAGTTCTGGCGCTTGCTGCGGTACTTTACGATCCTGACCAACCTGATGCTGGCGGGCCTGTGTTTTTGGGTGGCGTCGGGGCGTCGTGTGGCCCCTTTCTGGACGGCGGCTGTGGCGCTGTGGATTGCGATTGTGGGGATCGTCTATCACCTGCTGCTGGCGCGGGATCTGTCCGGCATCGATTGGTGGCCGGACTTTGGCCTGCACACCTTTGTGCCTGTGTCCTACGTGCTCTGGTGGCTGGTGTTCGCACCGAAGGCGGGCCTGCGCTTTGTTGACGGGCTGTCGTGGCTTGGGTGGCCTGCGGCGTATGTGGTCTATGCCTTGGGACGGGGCGCGCTGGACGGCGTGTACCCGTACTTTTTCCTCAATCCGGTCAAGTCGGGCTGGTCGGCGGGCCTGTGTGGGGCGTTTTTTGTTGGCGGCATTGCCATGATCGCCTTGGCGAAGCTTCTTACGAAAGGCCGTCCTCATCCAGCAGATGCCGCCCTTCGCGATCCTCAACTTCGATAACCCAAAGATCGGGGTCAAAGCTGCGCTGTTTGGTGATGGCCTCATCCACGGCGTATTCGTCGCCTTCGGACAAAACCGCCCAAACGCGGTCGCCTGACATCAAGTCGAAGGTTCGGGTATAGGCGCGCGCCTGACCGTCCAGCGTGGACAGCTTGATCAAGACGGCACCGGCGGTGTCGTCGCCGTGGGCCACGACAAAACAGGGAATATTCAGCAGCGACAGGCGCTGGCGATAGGCATCGACCCAAAAGCGGGCGGTCAGTCTGGGTGTCATGACGCCACCTTAGTCGCCGTCGCGGAAATCCAGGCCCATTTCCGAATAACGCTCGGCCTCTTCCAGCCATTTCTCGCGGACTTTGACCTGAAGGAACAGATGCACGCGACGACCAAGGAATTCTTCCAGCTCTTCGCGGGCCGCTTTGGAAATCGCCTTGATCGTTTCGCCCTTGTTGCCCAGCACGATGCCTTTGTGGCCGTCGCGCATGACATAGACCATCTGGTCGATGCGGGCCGATCCGTCTTTGCGTTCTTCCCAGCTTTCGGTCTCGACCGTCAGTTGGTAGGGCAGTTCCTGATGCAGGCGCAGGGTCAGCTTTTCGCGGGTCATTTCCGCAGCGATCATGCGCATGGGCAGATCGGCAATCTGGTCTTCGGGGTACAACCACGGGCCTTCGGGCACTTCCTGACCCAACCATTCTTTCAGACCGTCAACACCGTGGCCTTTTTCAGCCGAGATCATGAAGGTCTGTTCAAACGGGAAAGCCTCGTTCATGGCTTTGGACAGCGCGAGCAGTTCTTCGGCCTTCACGCGGTCGATTTTATTGATGGCCAGCGCGACGCGCTGTTTGCCTTCGAATTCGTTCAGGCGTTCGATGATCGCTTTGACGCCTTGGGTGATGCCGCGATGGGCCTCGATCAACAGCACGGTGATATCGGCATCCGCAGCACCGCCCCAAGCAGCAGCCACCATCGCGCGATCCAGACGGCGGCGCGGTTTGAACAGGCCGGGGGTGTCCACGAACACGATTTGCGCATCACCTTCCAGTGCCACACCACGGATGCGGGCGCGGGTCGTCTGAACCTTATGGGTGACGATAGACACTTTGGCACCGACCATGCGGTTGGTCAGTGTAGACTTGCCTGCGTTCGGCTCTCCGATCAGGGCGACAAATCCTGCGCGTGTGCTCATGGGTGCTACTTTCCTAGTGAAGCGTCGCCTTTAGCCTAATTGGTTTATATGTGCCAGCGCTAGTATTCTGCGGCCTTCATGCGGCCTGTAATCCGTTACGCGGATTTCCGGCGGATAATTTCAAATCCCAGATCGATTTCCGGCTGTTCGACGGTTTCCCCGCGGAACCGCGCCAGAAGGACATCGGCAGCGGCGCTGCCGAAGGCTTCGCGGTCGACCTTGATGGTGGTGATTGACGGTTCGACGTCTGCGGCGAATTCCTGATCGCCGAAACCTATCACGGCAAGGTCCTCGGGGATGCGCATGCCGCGCGCTGTGGCCTCGATGATCACGCCGTGGGCCAGAATATCCGAACTGCAAAAGATCAGTCCGGTTTCAAAGCCCTTGTCCAACAGCGCCGCCAGCCCTTCGCGGCCCCGTGCCAGCGTCGCGTTGGATTCAAAGTTCATTTCCAGAACCGAGGTGCCGGTTTTCTGTTCGTAGCGGGATTTGAACGCATCCTTGCGGCGCAGCGCGCGTTCATCACCTGCCGCGATGGTGGCGGCCTTGGTGTAGCCGCGCTCGATCGCATAGTCCGCTGCGGCATAGCCCGTTTCGGCGTGACGGAAGCCCACGCACATATCAATTGGGGAATCCGTGTAATCCCAAACCTCGACCACCGGCAGGCCAGAGGCCAGAAGCATCCGGCGCGCCTGCGCCGAATGGTGGATACCTGTCAGCAACAGTGCATCCGGGCGCCGCGACAGGTGGGCGGCAATCGCGGCTTCTTCGTCTTCGGGGTCAAATCCGGTCTCCGAGAGCAAGATCTGATAGCCCTCTTCCCGCATCCGCAGGCTGAAAGACCGGATCATCGAGGAATAGACGATGTTGGTGATCGACGGCACCAGCGCCGTGATCAGTTTGCTTTTGTTTGACGCAAGCGCCCCCGCGATGGCGTTCGGCACAAAGCCGGTCGCCGCGATGGCATCCTGGATTTTGCGCATCGTCTTGGCGGATACTTTGGACGGGTCGCTCAGCGCCCGCGACACCGTGACCTGAGACACGCCGGCCATACGGCCGACGGTCTCCATTGTGACGCCGCGCTGGCGTTTTTCACTGGCTTCGGGCCGGGTGTCTTTTGTCTGATCCATGAGCGATATAGTTCTGATTTTCGCCCCCGAATACAAGGTTTAGACGACCCCCGCACCCTGTTTTGCACGCCGCGACAACATGATCGACCCAGCCACCGATCCGATGATCAACAGCCACAGAACAACCGCGATCCAGCTTTTGGTGAAGAAGATCGTGACGTCGCCGAAGCTTTCCAGACTTTTGACGAAATAGACCTCGGCCGAGGGCCCAAGGATGAAGCCGATGATGAAAGGCGCGACCTCCAGTTTCAGTTTTACGACGAGCCACCCGAACAGGCCAAAGATCAACAGCGTCCAGACGTCGAACATGATGCCGTAGTTGATCGTGTAAGCGCCGATCACGCACATCATCAGGATGACGGGAAACAGGATGTGTTTGGGGATGGTCACGACCAGCGCAAAGTAGCGGATCGCCACATACATCATGACCAGCATCGCGATGTTGGCGATCAGCATGGCGATGATCATGGCATCCCACGTACCGGGGTTGTTGCCGATAAAGAGCGGGCCCACCTGAATGCCCTGAAGTGTGAACGCCCCGATCAGCAAAGCTGTGGTCGAGTCGCCCGGAATGCCCAAGGACAACAGCGGCACCAGCGCACCACCTGTCAGACCGTTATTGCCGGATTCAGATGCCATGATGCCTGCGGGTTCGCCTTTGCCAAAGTTTTCGGGGGTCTTCGAAAAGGTTTTGGCATTGGTGTAGGAAATGATCGACGCGGCAGAACCGCCAACGCCGGGCAGAATGCCCACAAATGTGCCGATCAGCGACGAGCGTGTCAGGTTCACCGACTGGCCTTTGAAGATCGAAAACGAAAAGCCCGATTTCTTGCCCACGTCGATATCTTCCAGCGAATGGCCCTTAGGAACACCAATCTCTGCCTGCTCAAGGATGGCCGCCAGGCCGAACAGGCCGATCAGAACGGGCAGCAGGGAAAAGCCGCTGTCCAGCCAGTATTCCGTTCCCGGAGGCACAAGGCGCATGTTGCCGTTGCCGCCTTTGGTGATGTCGTAGGTGCCGATCAGCGCCACGAAAATCCCCAATACGCCCGAGAAAATGCCCAGCAACATGTCCGAGGATAGCGCCGCCATGACTGTCAGGGCAAAGAAGATGATCAGGAACTTTTCCACGTAGGAAAACTTGATCGCGAAATCCGCCAACGTGGGTGCAAACAACCACAGGATCGCAAGGCTGATGATGCCGCCGACAAAGGACGACACGATGCCAATCCGCAGCGCTTTTTCGCCCTCTCCCCTTTTGGCCATTGGGTAGCCGTCAAAGGTGGTGGTAATCGACGATGGCGTGCCGGGAATGCCCAGCAGGATCGCGGGCACAAGGCCGCCTGAAATGCCGCCGACATATAGGCCCAAAAGCAGCGCCAGACCGTTTTCCAGACCCAGCGAGTAGGTCAGCGGCAAACATACGGCGACAGCCATGGTCGCCGTCATGCCGGGGATTGCGCCAAAGATGATGCCGATCAGCGTGCCGCCAACGATCAGCGACAGGAACATGGGGGTAAGGATCTCGAACATGAACTTTGCGCCTCAGGGAAGGGTCAGGAACAGCGGGTAGGTGAACAGCCACCACACGAAAACAGGGCCTACGACCGACACGACAGCCAGCGGCAGGATCGATTTTATCGTCCGCTCGTGCATGAAAAGAAGGCCGGTCAGGAACACAAACGGGATGGAGCAGAACAGAAAACCGCGACCTGTGTTGGGCCAGATGTCACCCACCGGAACCATCAGGGAAAAATACAGCAGGGTCAGCACGATCGTGCCAAGAAAGCGGGGCTTGTCCATGTTCTGCCAAATCCCGCTCCAATACGTGCCTGCTGTCGCGATCTTGGCGCGATCACGGATCACGATGGCCAAACCAAGCAGGCCAAGCACGCAGGCAATGATAGTGGGGAAAAGCAGATGGGACGTTTCGAAATCGATCGTGACCTGGGTAAGCTGACCCATGGTTACCTCCCTGAAAGTAAGCACAACGGCCCCGGCCAGAAACCCGGCCGGGACCTGATTTTCACCTGATCAAGGATCAGGAGCCGCCGGTGATGTCCGCGATAACCTTACCGTAGGTGTTACGCTTTTTCAGAAGATGCTCGTTCGCATCCTTGATGGACAGATAGTTCGGAATAAAGAACGACGCTTTCTGGCGTTCCTGAATGGCGCCTTCTGCGAAAATCTCGCTCAGGGCGGTGTCGATCTTCTCTGCGATCGCCGGATCCATGTCTTTGTTGAACAGCATGAAGAATTCCTTGTCGAAGGTGAAGTCTTCGGTGCCGTCCAGCGTCACGCTTGTCTGCGGGTTGGCGTATGCCAGCATGTCGTCACGCGTGGTGCCGCCCATACCTGCCTCGGGTGCTTGGCCCAAGGTTGCGGGGCGCGCGGTGATCCAGACAAAGCGCATGGCTTTCTGGTCGTCGCTCGGCAGCTGTGTGAACTGTTCGTTCGCCTGGATCGAGCCGTTGATCACGTCTGCCAGTCCATCCCACATCGCTTGGTTCTTGTCGGACTGCGAACCGGTGTTGACCGCGACGATGTTTTCCTCGGAACCCGGTGCGCGTACTTTGGCCGCGTTTTTCATCGCCGAGAAACCGATCTCGGACACGCCGCCCGGCTGGATCGCCACGCGAACCTTTGTACCTGCTTCAGCGGCTTTCAGGATGTCTTCCATCGACTGGTAGGGGCTGTTTGCCGGCACCAGATAGGCGTTACCCGGGTTGATCGCGACGGTCGGGCCAACGGCGTAGTTTTCGAACGGATCGTCATAGCCCTGACGGCCATAAAGGTTCCCCAGATACGCCTGATCGTGGAAGATCATGATGGTCGTGCCGCGTTTGTCACGGCTCAGTGCCTTAAAGCCTTCGGACGAACCGACGGCGTCGACTTTGATATTCACGCCCAGCTTTTCGGACAGCGCTTCGGCAACGATGGCCGAGTTCTGGTAGGTGTCGCCGCCGGTCGATGTCGAGCCGATTACCATACGGATATTGCGGGGCAGGTCCTGTGCGAATGCTGTGACCGGCTGCGCCAGAAGCGCTGTTGCCGATACGGCAGCAAGAAGGGTTCTGCGTGTAAGTTTCATGGTTTCCTCCCAAGGGCCGCGATGCGGCGAAAGATCAGGTTTCGGGTGTGTGGGACCCGTCCGGATGCGTAAATGAATGCGCATACATTTTTGTTGATCACGACTCGACTATACCTGTCAAGCAAAGTTTTAATTCAATAATTGTTGCATGGCGCGCTGCTGTTTCGCGTTGACGTTTATTTATGTATGCGCATACACAAGTGTCAGAAATTTGCGTCATTTGGAGATCGAACATGTCAGAGTCGGACAAAAAGCCTGCCGGGGGATTGCGGAGCGACCGCTGGTTCGCGCCGGATGATTTGCGGTCGTTCGGCCATCGTTCGCGGATGATGCAGTTGGGCTTTTCCGAAGAAGAGTTCCGCGGAAAGCCGATTATCGGCATTCTGAACACATGGTCCGAGATCAATTCGTGCCACAGCCACTTCCGCGAACGCGCGCAGGATGTGAAGCGCGGCGTGGCGCAGGCTGGTGGTCTGGGCGTTGAGATGCCGTCGCTGTCAGTCGACGAATCGTTCACCAAGCCGACCTCGATGCTTTACCGCAACATGCTGGCCATGGAAGTCGAAGAGATGATCCGGTCGCACCCGTTTGACGGGGTTGTCCTCATGGGCGGTTGCGACAAGACCACACCGGGTCTGGTGATGGGTGCGCTGACCGCTGGCATCCCGATGATCTACCTGCCTGCCGGTCCGATGATGCGCGGCCACTATGCGGGCAAGATTCTCGGTTCCGGCTCGGACGCGTGGAAATATTGGGACGAACGCCGCGCGGGCAATATCACCGACGAAGAATGGCTAGGTATCCAAGGCGGCATCGCGCGTTCTGCGGGCACATGTATGACCATGGGCACCGCTTCGACCATGACGGCGATCACCGATGCGATGGGTCTGACGCTGCCCGGCGCGTCATCGATTCCTGCCGTCGATTCGGGCCACCAGCGCATGTCAGCAGACTGCGGTCGCTGTATCGTCGATATGGTCCGCGAAGAGCTGACACCGGACAAGATCGTGACACGCGAAGCTGTCCAGAACGCTGCGATCACGGCGATGGCCACGGGATGTTCCACCAACGCGGTTGTCCATCTGATCGCCATGGCGCGTCGCGCGGGCGTTGATTTCACGCTGGATGATCTGGATGCGCTGGGCCGCAACACGCCGCTGATCGCGAACGTGCGTCCGTCGGGCAAAGATTACCTGATGGAGGATTTCTTCTATGCGGGCGGTCTGCGCGCGCTGATGAAGCAGCTTGAAGAACGCCTGCACACCGACTGTATGACGGTGAACGGCAAGACGATGGGTGAAAACCTTGAAGGGGCCGAGGTCTATAACGACGACGTCATTCGCCCGCTGTCGAACCCTGTTTATCACGAAGGCTCGCTCGCCTTGCTGCGCGGCAACCTTTGCCCCGATGGCGCGGTGATCAAACCCGCTGCGTGTAATCCGAAGTACTACCAGCATGAAGGCCCCGCTGTGGTCTTTGACAGCTATCCCGAAATGAAGGCCTTCGTTGACGACGAAAACGCCGACGTCACGCCGGATACAATCATGGTTCTGCGCAACGCAGGTCCGCAGGGCGGCCCGGGCATGCCGGAGTGGGGCATGCTGCCGATCCCCAAGGCGCTGATCAAACAGGGCCATCGCGACATGCTGCGCATCTCGGATTCGCGCATGTCCGGCACATCCTATGGCGCTTGTGTCCTGCACGTCGCGCCGGAATCCTTTGTTGGCGGCCCGCTCGCGCTGTTGAAAACCGGTGACATCGTGAAACTGGATGTCCCGAACCGGACGCTCGACATGTTGGTCGACGAAGAAGAGCTGGAAAAGCGCCGCGCCGCGTGGACACCGCCCGAACCCCGTTTCGAACGCGGCTATGGCTGGATGTTCTCGAAACACGTTCTGCAGGCCGATAAGGGCTGTGACTTTGACTACCTCGAACGCGGCTTTGGCAAGGTCGCTGGCGAACCCGATATTTTCTAAGGAGACCGCAGATGGCTCATGATCTTGATAAGGCCCTGACCGGTATTTCCGGCATCTTGGTCACCCCTTACGATGACGCGGGCGAAATCGCCCCGTCGAAATTGAACCCGATCATTGATCGTGCATTGGGTGCTGGCATGCACATGTCGGTGGTGAACGGGAACACAGGCGAATTCTATGCGCTGACCACAGACGAAGCTGTCGCCATGGCGACAGAGGTCTGCGGTATGGTCGGTGACCGCGCACCGGTTTTGGCTGGTGTAGGACGTGGCATTCGCGATGCCTGCCGTCTGGCCAAAGCATCCGCTGATGCGGGCGCGACTGCGCTGATGATCCATCAGCCGCCAGATCCCTTCGTGGCACCGCGTGGCACGGTTGATTACATCAAGGCCGTGTCGGACGCGTCCGGCGGTCTGCCCATGATGCTCTACCTGCGCAATGACGCCATCGGGACCAAAGCGATTGTTGATCTTTGCTCGGTTCCCGGTGTGAAGGGCGTCAAATGGGCGACCCCGAATCCCCTGAAACTGGCCGAGGCAAAAGCCGCCTGTGATCCGTCCATCGTCTGGGTCGGTGGTCTGGCCGAGGTCTGGGCCCCGCCGCTTTATGCGGTTGGTGCGCGCGGCTTCACCTCGGGTCTGATCAACGTCTGGCCGGAACGGTCTGTCGCGATCCACGCGGCGCTGGATGGTGGTGAGTATGACACCGCGAACCAGCTGATCCGCGAAATGCGCGCGTTCGAAGATATCCGCGCCGAAGAAATGAATGGCACCAACGTGACCGGTGTAAAGGCGGCGCTTCAGGCGCTTGGGCAGGACTGTGGTCCGACCCGCCCGCCATCGGCATGGCCGCTGACAGATACGCAGCAGGCTCAACTTGGTGATTTCCTGAAGGCCAACGGCCTGATCTGAACAAGGATTTAAGACATGCTTGATGAAACTTTTACGCCGCACGGCAAACACCTGATCGCGGGCAATTGGGTTGCGGGCGAACAGACCTTTGCATCCGAACCCGCGACCGGCGACGCCTTTGATTTTTCGGTCGGGACACCGGATTTGGTGGATCAGGCCTGCCAAGCGGCAGAAGACGCCTTCTGGACCTACGGCTATGCATCGCGCGAAACCCGCGCGGCGTTTCTGGACAAGATCGCAGACGAGATCGAGGCACGCGGCCCGCAGATCACATGGATCGGCAGCGCGGAAACCGGTCTTCCCGCCGCACGGCTTGAAGGCGAACGCGGTCGCACAACAGGCCAGCTGCGCCTGTTCGCATCGCACATCCGCAGCGGCGAGTTTCTGGACCGCCGCCATGATGAGGCGCTGCCTGATCGTCAGCCTCTGCCGCGCCCCGAACTGTTCATGATGCAGCGCCCGATTGGCCCTGTGGCCGTCTTTGGTGCATCGAACTTCCCCTTGGCGTTTTCGACCGCCGGTGGTGACACTGCCGCCGCGCTGGCCGCTGGTTGCCCCGTTGTCGTCAAAGGCCACTCGGCCCACCCCGGCACCGGTGAAATCGTTGCCGAAGCCATCCACGCCGCGATCAAGGCCTGCGGCATGCCCGCTGGTGTGTTCAGCCTGATCCAGGGCGGCAAACGCGACGTGGGCACTGCACTGGTTCAGCATCCGCTGATCAAGGCCGTGGGCTTTACCGGTTCGCTGGGTGGTGGCCGCGCGCTGTTCAATCTGTGCGCCGCGCGCCCCGAACCGATCCCGTTCTTTGGTGAACTGGGGTCCGTCAATCCGATGTTCGTTCTACCGAACGCTGCGTCTTCGCGTGGTGCCGATATCGGCACAGGCTGGGCCGGATCGCTGACCATGGGCGCAGGCCAGTTCTGCACCAACCCCGGTATCGCGGTGGTTCAAACAGGTGCGGAAGGCGACGCCTTTGTCAGTGCTGCAGCAGAAGCGCTGAAAGGTGTTCAGACGCAGTGCATGCTGACCGATGGTATCGCGCAGGCCTACAAAGACGGTAAGACCCGTTTCGATGGCCGCAACGCGGTGAAACCCGTGCTGGTGACTGACAGCGAAGGTCGCAACGCAAGTCCGAACCTGTATGAAACTGACGCCGAAAACTACCTGCAGGACCATGCGCTGGGGGAAGAGGTGTTTGGCCCGCTTGGTCTGGTCGTGCGCGTGTCTGGTCCGGAAGAAATGGAAACGCTGGCCCGTGGTTTCGAAGGCCAGCTGACAGCAACCATGCATATGGATGAGGGCGACACCGATCTGGCGCGCCGCCTGCTGCCGGTTCTGGAACGCAAGGCCGGTCGCGTGTTGGTCAACGGATTCCCGACAGGGGTCGAGGTGTCCGACACGATGGTTCACGGTGGGCCTTACCCTGCCTCGACCAACTTTGGTGCGACGTCGGTCGGCACTCTGGCGATCCGCCGGTTCCTGCGCCCCGTTTGTTATCAGAACCTGCCCGCCAGCATCCTGCCAGACGATCTGGCCTAAGCCACACAACGAATACGACGGTCGAGGAGAACCGAGAAATGAAACAGGAAACCCGCGAAAAGCTGATGGGTGTCTCCGTCGCGACGCTTGCCACGGCGCTGTACAAACGCGGCCTGCGCAATCAGGTCATTCAGGGCGTGCATCCGGTCAAAGGCAAAGGCGTAAACATGGTCGGGCCAGCCTTTACCCTGCGCTACATGCCTGCCCGCGAAGACCGCAACCAGCTGGTCGAGTTCCGCAATCCGGAACACCCCCAGCGCGTCGCCATCGAACAGTGCCCCGAGGGCCACGTTATGGTTATCGACAGCCGCAAGGATGCGCGCGCCGCGTCTGCGGGCGATATCCTTGTCACGCGCCTGATGGTCCGTGGTGGTGCGGGTATTGTAACCGACGGCGGCTTCCGCGATGCGGCAACGATTGGCGAACTGGATATTCCCGCCTACCACACACAGCCGTCCAGCCCGACGAACCTGACGCTGCACGAGGCGATCGAAATCAACGGACCGATCGGCTGTGGCGACGCGCCGGTTTTCCCCGGTGATGTGATCGTGGGTGATGAAGACTGCGTCATCGTGATCCCTGCCGAAATCGCCGACGAGATCGCCGATGAAGCGGTCGAGATGACGGCCTACGAAGACTTTGTCGTGGAACGCGTCAAAGGCGGGGCGACGATCATCGGTCTTTATCCTGCGACACAGGAAGAAAACCTTGAGATCTTCAAAAAGTGGCGTGCCGAAAACGGCCGCTAAGAAAATGCGGCGCACCCTTCTCCCCGCGCCGCATGAAGATCTTGGAATGGGGCAGCCTTTATGGCTGCCCTTATTCTTTCAGGCCCCAGCCACGGATGATAACCGCGTCGCGCTCGGGCTTGGCTGTTTCCAGCGTGCCCACGAAAATACGGCGGTTCATCCACTCGAGCTTGCCCACCGGTGCGGTGACATCGATGACAGACAGTTTGTAGGGATCAGACGCCACGGTTTCATCGATCCGGACGCGGTTGTGCACCGTCAGGACAGAGCCATCATCCATCTGCATTTCATACAGCGCATCCAGCGTTTTAAAGCCATCGGATGTCACAAGCTGCCGGTCTGCGCCACCGAGCAGAACAACGCCGGACAACCCGTCGATCCCCGGACCGGAAAACACCTTGCCACCCGCATGCGCCTGCTGGGTATCTTGCTGAACGAAACCAACCGCTCACGCGTGGTGCGCAAAGTGGCCCATGAGTTGATGCGCGTTGGTGAAGATTGAATATTGCGCACCCATCTTGCACTTTTGACGTGTATTGGTTTTAACTGTCCAAGTCTTTTACCGATCGGATTTGTTTGTGATTTTTTAACGTGCTCACCTCGTGTGAGTTCTTATCGAAAACTTTACAAAGCTATGGGGCGAGTTTCGGTATTCCGTCTCTCACTCGAATTAAAAGATGCCAAACGAATTTATCATATTGCTCCTGTTGGTGCTCGCCGTCGTTGTCGTCATCAGAAGACGGAAAGAGCAAGAGCGTCAGAAATCCATTGAATCTCTAAAGGAACTGATAGACCGACCTTCTCCAACCCAGAAACCGATCATCGTCCAAAAGCCGGTAGTAAAACCGGTTGAAACCCGCCGACATGTAATAGGGACGGCTTATGTAATCGACGGCGATACGATCACGATCAAGGGTGTTCGGATCAGATTATTTGGAATCGACGCACCCGAAATTGACCATCCTTTCGGCCAAAAATCCAAATGGGCACTTGTCCAGCTTTGCAAAGGTCAAAAGGTTGAAGCTGAAATCTTGGAGAACGATCATTTTGATCGGACCGTCGCCAAGTGCCTTTTGCCCGATGGCCGCGATTTGTCAGCAGAACTTGTCAAACAGGGGCTCGCGTTAGATTGGAAGAAATACTCTGGCGGCGCCTACGCAGATTTGGAGCCCGCGAATGTCAGGCGAAAGCTGTTCCGGACAGCCGCCCGTCAAAAGGGCCACATGAAAGTCTGGTCGGGGGAATACAGCAAGACAAAGGCCGACGCACAGTCGTAGAACGGACTAGCTTTTCTCCAACCGTTCCAGCAGTGCCTTTGCGGCGGCTTGTTCCGCCAGTCGTTTGCTGCCCGCGGTCGCCTGACAGGTTTCGCCGTTTTCCAGACGTGCCTCGATGGTGAAGACCGGCTGGTGGTCGGGGCCGCTGCGGGACACCTCGACATAGGCGGGGGGCGGCATGCGGCGGGCTTGGGCCCATTCCTGGAGCGAGGTTTTGGGATCGCGCGCGTCTTCTTCGACCGCATCAATCCGTTTGCCCCACAATCGCAGGACCAGCGATTTGGCCTCGGAAAACCCGCCGTCCATATAGACGGCCGCAATCACCGCCTCCATCGCGTCGCCCAACAACGCCATCTTGCGGCGGCCACCGGACAGGCGTTCAGAGCGGCCTAGTTTCAGCGCCTCTCCAAATTCGTACTCGCGCGCGACGTCGGCGCAGGTTTCCTTGCGCACCAAGGCATTAAAGCGCGGGGCCAGCTGGCCTTCGGTTGCCTTGTTGTCCTTGTCCAGAAGCGCTTCGGCCATCACAAGGCCAAGAACGCGGTCACCCAGAAATTCCAGCCGCTGGTTGTCTTCGCGGTTGGGGCCGGACATGGACGAATGGATCAGGGCCCGCTGTAGTAGCTGGACCTGCTTGAACTCATAGCCGATGCGGCCCTCAAGCGCGCTTATTTCGGCAGAGCGTTTCACTGGATGCCCTTAAAGAAGCGATCCCCCCGCCATGTCCAGAAGAACAGCATCGAGCTGCCCGCAGACGAGAACATGACGCGGTCGGCGCGACCGACGAGGTTTTCGAACGGCACAAAGCCCACGCCATTCGCGATGGTCGGCACACGGCTGTCAGACGAGTTGTCGCGGTTGTCGCCCATAAAGAAGTAATGGCCCTCGGGCACCTCATAGACGGGGGTGTTGTCGGACCCTTGCGTGCCGATGTTCAGAATGCTGTGGCTGACACCGTTGGGCAGGGTTTCAACGAACTTCTGCTTGATGCAGATGCCACCATCACCGACAGGGCCGTTCGCACAACGCGGACGCAGCGCATGGGGGCCTTGGGGTGCGGCGGTTTCTTCGAACGTGCCGTCGGGCGTAACCTCGACCGGAACGTCGTTGATGTAGACCAGACCTTCGCGCACTTGCACTTTGTCACCCGGCAGACCGATCAGACGTTTGATAAAGTCGCGGCCAGTTACAGGGTGGCGGAAGACAACCACATCACCACGTTCAGGTTCGCTGCCGAACAGACGTGTGTTGTCACCGTCAAACATGCCGCAGACGTCCTCGGCATCGATGTCGATGCCAAAGTTGGGAATGTAGATCGACGGGCAGGATGCATAAGAATAGCCATAGGCCATCTTGTTCACGAACAGGAAATCACCGATCAGCAGCGTGTCTTTCATCGACCCCGACGGGATCCAGAACGGTTGAAAAAACAGGGTGCGGATGACACCCGCGATCAGCAGTGCATAGACGACCGTTTTGACGGTTTCCAGAAATCCGCCTGATTTGGTCTCGGTTGTCATGACTTGGCTTCCTCGTCGATTGGGTCGCTGGCTTCTTGCGGGGCAGGCATGGTGAAGTCAAGGTTGCTTGGGGTGCCGCGCCCCTATGGCGCTGTGATCCGCCGCGCCTCGATCACCACAAAGGCCTGCGCCCAAGGGTGATCATCGGTCAGGGTGACGTGAATGATGGCTTCATGGCCTTCGGGGGTCATCTCATCCAGACGTTCTTTTGCCCAACCGGTAACCGCCATCACGGGCTGGCCCGTGCGCAGGTTCGACACAGCCATGTCTTTCCAACTGATCCCCATCCGAAGGCCGGTGCCCAACGCCTTCGAACACGCCTCTTTCGCGGCCCAGCGTTTGGCGTAGGTGCCTGCCACATCCGCGCGGGATTCCGATTTGCGCTGTTCGGTTTCGGTGAACACGCGGTTGCGGAACCTGTCGCCAAAGCGGTCAAGCGTGCCCTGAATCCGGTCGATGTTCGCAAGGTCGCTCCCAATCCCGAGGATCATTGAACGACCTCGGTTTCGACAGTGCCTGCGCCTTGGTTGATCACCACATAGAGCATCGCAGGGTCGGGGCCGTCGCCTTCCCAGACGTTGACGGGAATGCTGACTGTCAGGCCAACGGTCGGTTCGTAGTTCGCCGCAGCACCGGTCAGGTCCATGCCCCCGAAGCCCAGGTTTTCCGAGGCCGACACAAGCGTGCACATCTCATAAGGTTCGTTCGGCGCGGGCTGGATCACCATCAGGTGCGACGAACAGCAGGCGGGTTCTGTTGTGTCCAGCCAATAAAGACGCACAGCGCCGTTGGCAAACTGGCGGATGCTTTCGGATGGCGGCATCATCAGATTGCGGGCGCTGGCCGTGAAACCGTCGCATTCGGACAGCGTCGCAGGCTCGGCCAAGGCCGCACCTGCCCACGCGCAGGCGGCGGCCAGTGCCGCGAACCGGATCATGCGCGGGCCGCGTCCATCACGCGGCGCATTTCCGTGATCGCGGGAGCCAAACCGCGGAAGATGGATTCACCAATCAGGAAGTGGCCGATGTTCAGTTCCATCACTTGGGGCAGGGCGGCAATCGGCGTGACGGTGTCATACGTCAGGCCGTGACCAGCGTGCACCTCAAGCCCTAGACTGTCGGCAAAGGCCGCCATTTCGGTCAGCGCGGCCAGTTCCTTGTCCCGTTCGTCGAAACGGCCCTCTGCGTGGTAATCGCAATAGGCACCGGTGTGCAGTTCGATCACTTCGGCCCCGATGCGATGGGCGGCTTCGATCTGGCGCTTGTCTGCGGCGATAAAGATCGACACGCGGCAACCGGCGTCACGCAGCGGCGCGATGTAATGGGCCAGCTTGTTTTCCTCGCGTGCGACCTCAAGCCCGCCTTCGGTGGTCCGCTCTTCGCGCTTTTCCGGAACGATGCATACCGCATGCGGTTTGTGGCGCAGCGCGATTTTCTGCATCTCTTCTGTCGCGGCCATTTCAAAGTTCAGCGGAACGGACAGCTGCTCCATCAGTGCATCGATATCGGCGTCCATGATGTGACGGCGGTCTTCGCGCAGGTGGGCGGTGATTCCGTCAGCGCCGGCCTCTTCAGCGATTTTGGCCGCGCGCACCGGATCGGGATAGGCCCCGCCACGTGCGTTCCGTACCGTGGCGACGTGGTCGATGTTCACGCCAAGCCGCAATTTGCCTTTGAATTCGGTCATCTGTTCGCTCCCGCTGTTCAGGGTGAACCTAGTCTGATGACAGTGTCTCGTCAGCCCGTTTTTTCAATTTGGCCAAGCGTGCTTTCAGCGCACCCTTGCGACGGTTCTGATAGGCGCGGATCAGGGGCACGGACAGATAGTAGGCCACCAGACCGGTGATGATACCCGGAACGATACCGCCGACCAGATAGGGGTAGAACACTTCGCGATAGAAAATCGCCAGATCGGTCCAGTCGGGTGTCGCGCCGGTGAACAGAGACATCAGGTTGTCCCACAAATCCTGACCCGCCAGCACAAACTTTTTGCCCAGCGAACTGTGATGTTCGGGATCGCGCTCAATCCCCAGCATCCAGTAGCCGGTCTTCATCGAAATCACGCCAATCGGCACGTACGTCAGCGGGTTGCCAAAGAACGTGCCCAGAAGCGCAGCCACCACGTTACCCCGCACTGCAAGCGCCAGAATCCACGCAAAGAAAAAGTGGAATCCGTAGAACGGCGTGAAAGTGGTCATGACACCGGCGAAAATGCCACGTGCGATTTTTTCTGGGGGGTCGGGAAGACGATGGATTCGGTGCTTGATGTACCGCGCAGCACGCGCCCAGCCACCCTTTGGCCAGAGCGCACGGAGAGCCCGTTGATATAACGGCTGCCTGTCGCGGCGCTTAAAGACCAAACTCTATCCTTCCTCGTGCCTCATTCGGTAGGGACCGATGGCTTTAACAGTGTCGCGTCGCGGCGGCGCTCGATCGAGGCAACATCACTTTCCGCTTCGAGTGCGGAAATAACCGAATGCAAATGCTCGGCGTCGCTCAGGTCTATATCGACGAGAAGCCGATAAAAATCAGGTTTACGATCCAAAAATTCTAGATCCGAGATATTTGCGCCACGTTCGCCAATCAATGTGCAGATCCGACCCAAAACGCCTGCATCGTTACCAATCGTTAAAATCAGGGTCACGTCATAAGCTGCAGGATGCGTGCCGTCTGCCCAGTGTAGATCCAACCAACGATCCGGCTGGTCTTCGAGTTCCGAAAGCGCCTCGCAATCGATGGCGTGAACGGTCACACCACTGCCGCGTTGGGCGATGCCCACGATACGTTCGCCCGGAAGCGGCTGACAGCATCGCGCACGGGTAAAACCCTGTCCGGGGGTCAGACCGATGACGGCGCGTTCCGTGTC
>CATNDK010000025.1 GCA_950096585.1 Thalassococcus halodurans
AATGGCTGACTCTGGCCTATGTGATCGAGGCGTTGATGATCCACTACGTCCCCGCCGACATGATCGCGGGCATTCTGGGGGGCACCGGTGTCTGGCCCATCGTTATGGGCGCTGTGATCGGCGCGCCAGCCTATCTGAACGGCTATGCCGCTGTGCCGCTGGTCGACGCGCTGCTGGCCCAAGGCATGGCACCGGGTGCGGCAATGAGCTTTGTTCTGGCCGGTGGCGTCAGCTTTATCCCCGCCGCGATTGCGGTCTGGGCACTGGTGAAACCGCGTGTGTTCGGCGCGTACCTTGGCTTTGCCTTTACAGGCTCTCTGATCGCCGGTCTGGCTTGGGGCGCGTGGGTTTGGGCGTGATCATTTAGCCCAAAGTCATCGAACCGACTACGCGTGAAAGAAAGACATTGAAAAAGGGCCATGCGGGATGATCGCATGGCCCATTCAGGAAGGCGGCTGGAGGCAACCGTACCCCCCCTGATAATCACTCGAAAACCACCGGACCTAGGGCACGCCTGACGCCCGGGCCTTTACCGTCGAAAACCGGGCGCATATTCACCGACAATCCAGAGCGCGCCGTCGTGCAACCGAACTGGCACCGGTGTCAGACTTTGGCCGACACAGGGACCAATTTCGCAAACACCGTCTTCGATCCGGAACAGTGCGCCATGGGCGGCGCACATAATCCGGCTTCGGTCCCCGTTCAGAAATTCGTCCTTTTTCCACGCCATGCGTGCGCGATCATAGTGCGGACAAAGGTTGCGCCACGCGTGAACCGTGTCGCCCTTGCGGACGACAAACATCGTATCACGGCCCTCATCCAGCGGATCGAAGCCGACTGATTGCCCCTCGGGCAGATCTGCGACCCGACACAATGGCCGATCCAGTTCACGCGCCGCCCAATTGCTCACTCAGGCTTGCCGCCTTTGCCCGGAGGTGGGCCGCCCGGCGCCCATTTTTCGACGTTCTCGAACAGGAACATCTGCGCCTGTTCTGGCCCCATGGGCCCTTCGCGGTGAATCCAGTCGCCATCGTGGTGATCCATATCGGCGTCATATTCGACATGCGTGCCCAAGGGTGAATTGAAGTACCAGAACCAATTCGATCCGAACTTGTGCCGCCCCGGTCCCCAAAAGCTTTCGTAGCCCTTTTTCACCATGCGCGAGCCTGCCAACATAAGCTCGGTCGGGCCCTGCATATGGAACGCGAGGTGCTCGAGCCCCTGCATGTAGGGCGGTGTCTGGATCATAAAAAGAACATGGTGATCGTTATTGGCCTGCGGGCGCAAGAACGGGCCGGTGTTGGTGAATTTGTCCGTGATAACGAATTGCAGCCGATCAATGTAAAAGTTCGCCATCACATCCATGTCCGGCACGAAATATACGATGTGGCTTAGGCTGCGTGGCTTGGCCTCTGCGTCCTCGTTAGCAGCGATCTCATTCGGAGCGCGGCCCGGTTTCGCACCGGGGGAATTGATCATCTCCGCGGGCAAATCCAACGGGCGGCGGCGTGTCAGCTGAAATCCGATTTCAAAACCGGCGTCGTCCTTTGTCAAAAGTTGCCCGTCATTTTTGACAATCTCGCGGTCCTTGGACAGTTCGGTCTCGATCGCATCAAGCGATGCCTGATCTTCGACGCCCCAAATGGTGCGGCGCAGCATAGACCCTGTTTCCAACGCGGCGGGCAAAGATGCGTCGTCGCGGGCGCGCAACGTAATCGCGGTGCCATCCAGCGCCTCAAAGGTATCATTGCCCACATCCGTCAGCCCGTAATCGACCAAGAATGCGCGGCTGGCCTCCAGATTGTCGACGCCGAAAATCAGCTCGTCCGGCCCGATAATTCTCATGTTCTGAAACTCCTCCGTCCAGCGCATCCCGGATGAGACGCGGCTTTTGGAAGGGACAATATGCAGCACCGAACTATTGCGAAAATTGGAAGTCTGGATGGTTTGCATTGATTTAATGAATATGACAAGGCACCCTTTGCCATAGAGGATTGCACCGTCAAAGCGTGGCATCGCGAATGCCGCGAAGGGAGGATGAGACATGCGGTTCAAGAGGCTGGACCTCAATTTGCTGGTAGCGCTTGATAACCTGCTGGCCTTGCAATCGGTCAGCGCGGCGGCGGCCCGCATGAACATGAGCCAATCGGCCATGAGCAATGCGCTGACCCGCCTGCGCACCTATTTCGACGATCAATTGCTGGTGCAGGTGGGCCGGAGGATGGAGCTGACACCGCGGGCGGCATCCATGCAATCGGCGGTGCGTGACATCCTGGTTCGGATTGAGGCCACCATCGAAACCGCACCAGAATTCGATCCGGTTAACACAGACCGCGAATTTTCGATCCTGCTGTCGGACTATTCCCTGACCGTTCTAATGCCCCGCGTCATCGCGATGGCCGAAGAGATAGGCGCAAATGTCCGTTTTCGGCTGCTGCCGCAGACAGCCCACCCGTACAAACTGCTGGAAAAGGGCGAGGCAGATCTGCTGGTCTCGCCCGAGCCTTATGCGTCGGACGAGCATCCATATGAACGGCTATTTGCCGATCCTTACGTCTGCGTCGTCTGGAAAGGCAGCGCATTGGCCGGCACAGAAATCACCATGGACACCTTCCGCAATGCAGGTCACGCGGTGATGGTGCCCCCCAACTCCGCCGGATCTCTAGAAGCCGAGATGATGGCCCAGATCGGTTTGGAACGGCGTGTCGAAGTGAAATCGTTCTCTTTTTCGACGTTGCCCAACCTTGTTGTCGGGACAGAACGGATTGCCACAGTGCATGGGCTTGTGGCTAAGGCCGCTTGCGAAACGTTGCCATTGGAAATGCACCCACTGCCCTTCCCTTTGGAGCCGCTGACACAGACGTTGCAGTGGCACAGCTACCGCGATGGCGACCCCGGTCTTGTATGGTTGCGGGACCTGATCATTCGCGCGGCTCACAGCCTTGAACCCATTGAAGTGATGAATACACCCGATCTGTAACTTCCATTTCCCAAATGCCTGACATCTCCGTAGCGTTTGCCCGAACGACGGGAGGGGAGGCCTGCGATGGAGTTGGATTCGGTTCTGGTGATTGGCGGTGGGATCGGCGGGCTTACGGCCGCGATTGCGCTTCGGCGCAAGGGTTTCGCGGTTGAAATCGTCGAAAAGGACCCCGAATGGTCCGTGTACGGCGTAGGCATCATCCAGCAGTTCAACGTGATCCGCGCCATGGCATCCCTCGATCTTCTGGATGCCTATATGGAAAAGGCCTACGGATTCGACCGAACCGTTTTGTTTGCCGGTCCTGCTGGGCAGCAGGTGGCAGACTTCAACACACCCCGACTTGCGGGCGAAAACCACCCATCGAACGCGGGTATCCGACGGCGCGACCTGCAAAAGGTCTTGGCGGATCGGGCCCAAGCGCTTGGCGTCACCATCCGGCTTGGGACGACTGTGGAGTCGATCACGGATGACGGCGCAGGCGTTACCGTGGCACTGTCTGACGGAACCGAAGGACGCCATGACATCGTGATCGGCGCAGATGGCGTCTTTTCCAGAACACGCGGCATGATCCTGCCCGATGCTCCCGATGCGCGCTACACTGGGCAATGGGTGTGGCGCTATAACCTGCCTCAGCCGCCCGAGATGGAAGGCATTCAGATTTTCTCTGGCCCCGTCAACGCAGGCTTTGTGCCGCTTGGCGCAGGCCAAATGTACATGTTCCTGCTCAGCGAAGAGCCCGACGGCATGACCCTGCCACTAGAGGGATCGGCCGAAGCGATGCGCGCCCGCATCGGCCCGTTGGCCCCGCCCCAAGTCAAGGCGGTCGCAGACCAGATCACCCAAGACGCAGGCGTTGTTGCCCGCCCCCTTGAAGTCGTCTTTGTGAACAGCGACTGGCACAAAGGCCGTGTCGTTTTGCTGGGCGATGCGATCCACGCATCCACGCCGCATCTGGCACAAGGTGCTGGCATGGCGATCGAAGACGGCATTGTTCTGGCCGAAGAACTGACCCGGCACGACACCCCCGAAGCGGCCTTTTCGGCCTATCGCAACCGCCGCTTTGCGCGGGCGAAATTCATCGCGGACAACTCGGTGCTTATTGGCGACAGCCAAATGGGCAAAGTGCCCCCTGTGGACGTCGGCGCGCTGAACGGGCGCACCATCGGCCTGATGGCCGAACCCATCTGATCAAAAGGAGACGCCACCCCTATGGCGATGTTCGATTACTTCCCCAACTACGTCTGGAACCTTTCCGTTTCGATCGCCATGGCAAGCGGCGCGGAACTGGGCGAAATCATGGATATGTGCCAGCCCTTGTTGGCCAAGGCACAAGCAGGCGAAGACGCCGGCACGCAGGATTTTATGGCGGCATGGTTAAAGGTCGCCGATAAACTTGTCGATCTGGCAGGCGAAGACGAGGCTGCGGGCCGGATGTTGTCAGCAGGTCCTAAACTGCAACGTGCTGCGCTGTATTATCTGACTGCCGAACGGATGCAGGGTCACGGCCATCCGGGCCGCGCCGAGACGTTTCAAAAGGGCCTTGATGCATTCCAGAAAGGCACGAAAGCATCGCGTGACAATGTCGAACGCTTTGACATTCCTTACGGCGACAAAACCATTCCTGTCCATTACACCCGAGCCGAGGGTGTCGAAGGGCCCGCGCCTGCCGTCGTCTACCTGAACGGTCTGGATAGCTGCAAAGAGCTTTTGTATTGGTCACGCCTGCCGCACGAGCTCGCAAAGCGCGGGATTTCCACGCTCTGCGTCGATCAACCTGGAACAGGTGAAAGCCTGCGCAAGCAGGGCATGCCCGCGCATTACGATTCAGAAAAATGGGGAACGCCAGTCTATGAATGGCTGGCTGCACGTGACGATGTGGATGCAGAGCGCGTCGGTGTGACCGGTATCTCGCTGGGCGGCTACTATGCCCCGCGGGTCTGTGCCTTCGAGCCGCGCTTTGCCTCGGGTGCGGTTTGGGGGGCGAACCACAACTGGGCCGAGGTTCAGCAGCGGCGCCTGAAGCGCGAGGGAGAGAACCCCGTGCCGCATTACTGGAACCACGTTCAGTGGGTCTTTGGTGCGTCTGACATGGACGACTTTTTCGAAAAAGCCGCAGGCATGAACCTGAATGGCGTGATGGAGCACATCAAGGTGCCCTTCCTTGTGACGCATGGCGCGAACGATCGTCAGATCAGCCTCGATTATGCGCACCAGTCCTACGATCAGCTGGTGAACAGCCCCCGCCGCGAGCTGAAGATCTTCACCGAACGCGAAGGCGGCGTTGAACATGTCGGGGCGGACAACATGAGCTTTGGCCGCAGTTATATCGCCGATTGGTTTGCTGAAACGCTGGACGGACGGCTGGCCTGAACCACAGGTTTCGCAACACAGGGCGGCCGCTTTCCGGGCCGCCCTTTTGCCTTCTTATGACAGGAGTAGACGATGAAATTTGCCACCTTGCCGAATGGCACCCCCGATGGCGCGCTTTATGTGGTCAGCCGTGATCATAGCCGCTGTGCCCCTGCGCTTGCGGTCTCGACATTGCAGGCCTTGCTTGAAAACTGGGATCAGTTCGCACCTGCACTTGAGGCTGAGTATGATGCGGTGAACGCGGGCGCAGGCGTCGAATTTGATCCGACACAGACCCTGTCGCCCTTACCGCGTGCATGGCAGTGGCTGGACGGCTCGGCCTATGACAGCCACGGTGCGCTGATGGAAAAGGTGTTCAACATCGCGCCCCTGCCAACGTGGCCGCCGCTGATGTATCAAGGTATTTCGGACCGGTTCCACGCCCCTTGCGCCGATGTACCCCTTCCATCCGAAGATGACGGTATCGATTTTGAGGGCGAGTTCGGCATCATCACCGACCACGTCCCCATGGGCACCGATGCCGAAGCCGCCTTCAGCCATATCCGCCTGCTGGTGCAGGTCAATGATTGGTCCCTGCGCAAACTTGCCCCGCGCGAGATGAAAACAGGCTTTGGTTGGCTGCAGTGCAAACCCGCCTGCACCATGGCCCCTGTTGCGGTTACACCAGACGAATTGGGCGACGCATGGCGTGACGCACGGATCGATCTGCCCCTGCTTGTGGACTGGAACGGCACACGCTTTGGTGCGGCCGAGGGGTATGAGATGTCAGTGGGCTTCGACCAGTTGATCGCCCACGCGGCATATTCGCGTGATCTGGTCGCCGGGACTGTGATCGGCTCCGGCACCGTATCAAACGAAACCTACCGCGACGTCGGATCATCCTGCATTGCCGAGCGCAGAGGCATCGAAATCCTTGATCACGGCGCGCCCGAAACAGACTTCATGCGCTTTGGCGACCAAGTCCGTATGGAAGCAGTGGCGCGCGACGGCACGCCGTTGTTTGGCGCCATCAACCAGCGGGTCGTCAAGGGCTGACCCATAAAGCACATAACGGAAAGGCCGCTGGCGCGAAATGCTCCAGCGGCCTTTTTTGTGGCGGGCCAGAGCAACCGGCCCGGACACCACCACGAGGGATCGTGTTAGAAGTTCACCGTAAAGGCCGCAACCAGCGCCTGATTATAGCGCTTGCCTTCTAGCCCATGATGGCGCGTGTAGGACAGATCGACACGGTTTCCGCGTTGGTCCATGTGCGACAAACCCACGCCCAGAATGGCCGAGTTGCGATCTTCGACGTAGTGATCCAGATCGTTGGCGTATTCGTGTTCCAAGCCGAGTTTGAAACTTGGCGACCATTGGCCGGGGGGCACTTCTTTTTCAAACTGCGCGACAGCCCAAACAGTACCGTAGTCTTCGGTATCCCCGACAACACCAGAGGACGAGACACCAAAGCTGTCGGTGGTTTCCTCAATAAAGTTGCGCTGGAAGTTCATGCCGAATGTCGGATGAAACACCCAAGACCCCAGCCCCGCAATCTGATCCGATGTGTAGGCACCGATCACTTCGGTTTGGAAATAGAGACGGTCATCGCCCTGCACATGGCGCAGCGTCATGCCGGGGCCTGCCTCGACCTCAAGCTCTGTTTCGCCCCACGCGTATTCAATGCGCGATGCCACGCCCCAATTGGGGGCGAACTTGTGCAGCACGTCTGCACGCAGACCATAGCCATCATTCTTAACCGTGCCCGCGCCGACAATTTCCAGATTGCTCTTGTTGTAGAACGCGCCAATGCTCAGCATCGTGTTCACATTCGGGAAGGTCAAATACTGAACATCCAGCCGCGCGATATCGCCGTTCAGCTCGATCATTTCGTCGCTGCCGTCGGCCCAGTTAAGCTCTAGTCCAAATCGCAGATAGGACTTTCCGTCCGGCAACATCTTAAGCGCGTTCAAAGGAACGATCACGTTGCTTGCCCCATCCTCGTACCCTGTTTGCGGGGCAAAGGGGGCCTCGGCCGCGCCGATGGTGGAACGTCCCTGACCGATACGGAACTGGGCAGTGCCAAAGGCATCGTTGCTGTAAAAGCTGCCCAACAATCCGGCCTTACCCAGATTGATCTGCCCCAAAACGCCTGGTGGCAGACCGCCCGGAGGGCCACCCGGCGGGCCGTCTTGGGCGTAAAGCGGGGTTGTGGCGGTCACCGCGATTGCGGCCGCCAAATACATCGATTTCATAACTGTCCTCCTCGTCAAACTTTCACGCGACGGGCCTCCTCCGGCCCGGGTTTTCACGCGTCTGACCGGCAGGGTAGCGGTGGCGGACGGCGGAACAGAAAGCCTTTCCCCTCATGTGAAATATTCACCTCATGAATACATCTTTGGCGGCTCTGCCCGTTGAAGCATTCACCGCATCAACGCCACCCATTGCTTTCATTCATTAGACCGAAGCCACGCGCCCGCGATACCGTCGCGCGGAACGCTGATTTAAGGGAGGGATTCCGCGTGCCCAGACGTATCGTCGATTTGTCCGTTGTGCTTACTGATAAGGTGGCCAGCGATCCGCCCGGTTTGGGCCCCAAGATCACCTACGTCGATCATGATGCGGGCGCGAAAGAGTTCGAGCAGATTTTCGGGATGCCTGTTGAGCAGCAACTCGACCAGAAAGGCGCGGCTGTCGAGCGGCTTGAACTGACCACGCACAACGGCACCCATATGGATGCCCCGTGGCACTATCACCCGACCATGAACAATGGCGAACCAGCCATGACCATCGATCAGATCCCGTTGGAGTGGTGCATGGGTCCGGGCGTAAAGTTTGATTTCCGCAAACGCCCCGATGGCCATGTCATCACCGCAGCCGAGGTCGAGGCCGAACTGGACCGGATCGGCCATGACCTGAAACCCGGTGATATCGTTTTGGTGAATACCCGCGCCGGATCGCGTTATGGTCATGACGATTACGTCGCCGCTGGTTGCGGCATGGGCCGAGAGGCGACGCTGTGGCTGACGGAACGCGGGATGCGGGTCTGCGGCACAGACGCGTGGAGTTGGGATGCGCCATTGGCAAGCCAGATGGCCCGCATCCGCGAAACTGGAGACTGGTCGCTTTTCTGGGAAGGTCACAAGGCAGGGGCAGAGACGCTATACTGCCACATGGAAAAGCTGGCGAACCTCGATAGCCTTCCCTCCACCGGCTTTGAGGTCATGGCCTTTCCTGTAAAGGTCGAAAAAGGATCCGCCGGGTGGTGCCGCCCTGTCGCGATCCTGAAGGACTAATCCATGACAAAAGGATGGGCTGACCAGTTCAGCGCGGGGCTTTCTGCGCTGGCCGTCCTCGGAATGCTGTGCGGCGCGCTTGTAATCGTGGCGGACGTCTTATTGCGCTGGCTTGCTGGCAGTGCGGTCGTCGCCCTGAACGAGGTCATGGGACAGGTATTTGCCATGGCTGTCGCGCTGACCCTTCCGGCCGGCGCAGTGGGTCGCGTGAATCTTAAGGTCGATTTACTGGCACGCCATTTCGGTCCCCATCTGACACGGGGCTTGGCCGTTACGGGATCGGCCCTGCTGGCATTGTTCTTTGCGATCCTTGCCTGGAAGACATGGGGTCTTGCCGTGAAGTACCACGACCAAGGCCGCCAGACCCTGCTGTTGCAATGGCCGCTGGCGCCCACCTATTTCGTTGTCTCCATCGCCATGGGGGTCGCCGCTTTGGCGCAAGTGCGCAATGCGGTTCACGACGCTCTCTTGCCACAAACCCTCGCCGGCAAGACGAGCCCCTTGGGCGTTGCCGTCGTCGCGATCTTCGCCCTTTTGCTGGGCGCGGCGCTGGTCTGGGCCGCCACAGACCTGCGCGACCTGTCCGGATTTGCCCAGACCAAACCTGCAACCTTCGTATTGACGGCCTTTGGTCTTCTCTGGCTTGCCGTCTTTGCGCAAATCCCCTTGGCCGCGGTATCTGGTCTGATCGGGCTGGGCGGTACCGCGTTGTTTATCGGCGCACCTGCGGCTGGCAATGTGATGGCTGGCGATGTGGGCGAGTTCCTCTCCAACGCTCAGGTCGCTACTCTGCCGTTGTTTCTGATGATGGGCAGTTTTGCCGTGGCTGCGGGCATCTCGGATGATATTTACCGGCTGGCCCATGCGCTTTTGGGGCGTGTGCGTGGCGGCCTGGCCTATGCCACCGTTGCGGGCTGTGCAGGCTTTGGTGCGGTCAGCGGGTCGTCAATTGCTACCGCAGCCACCTTTGGCCGTATCGCGTTACCGCAGATGAAGGCACGGGGTTACGCGCCATCCTTTGCCAGCGGCACAGTCGCCGCAGGGGGGACGTTGGGCGCACTTGTACCACCGTCGGGCGCGATCATTCTGTTTGCGCTTTTGACCGAACAATCAATCGCGACGCTGTTTGTGGCAGCCATGGTCCCTGCCCTACTGGCGCTGTGCCTTTACTTTATCACCATCTGGATCGTCGTGCGGCGCAGTGAGCTTCATGACGTCAGCTCTGATCAGACACCGCTTCTACCTGCCCTGCGCGCGGCGCTGCCGGTGGCGCTGTTGTTCGGTGCGGTGATTGGCGGGCTGTACGGCGGGGTTTTCACCGCCACTGAAAGTGCCGCTGTTGGCGCTGTCGGGGCTTTCCTTCTTGCCGCTGCACGCGGTCGCCTTAGTCGTGACCGATTTCTTTCGGTCATGGCAGAAACGACGCAGACCACTGCCGTGATTTACGGACTGATCTTTGGCGCGCTGATCTTTTCGTTTTTTGTAAACATGGGGCAGGCCCCCGATATGGTGACCAACTGGATTGGCGGTCTCGATACGCGTCCGATCATTATCCTAGCGACACTGGTGTTGTTCTACCTGCTGTTAGGGGCGGTGATGGACAGTTTCGCGGTCATGGTCATCACGGTGCCAGTTGTCACGCCGCTGGTGACGGGGCTTGGCTATGACATCAACTACTGGGGCGTCCTGATGCTGGTGGTGGTCGAAGTCGGGCTGATCACACCGCCATTCGGGATCAACCTGTTCGTGCTCAAAAGCCTTCAGCCCGAGGTGGGCATCGGCAAAGTCATGCGGGGGGTGTTGCCGTTTGTGCTGGCGGATGTAGTCAAGGTGGCATTGCTACTGGCCTTTCCGGCACTGGCGCTGTGGTTGCCGGGCACGATGCAATAAACATCGCGGCTCGCCGTATAGCGGGCTGCACTGCTCAGGATACATAATGGTCGCAAAAGCAAAGGGCCGCCCCATTACGGGACGGCCCTTTTACCTTGCTCCGCATTAATCAGACGTGGAGTTCTTTCAGGCTGAGCGACATCACCTCGGCATCCTTCAGGTAGTCCTTGGTGATAAGTTTCTCCAACGTTTTGGTGTTGTCGAAAATCGTGTCGCGCAACCATGCCACCGGCTTAGGCGCATGATGGAACTGATTGCCCAGCTTGCGGGCAAATTCCACGTGGTGGGTTACGTAGGCGACCCGTTCTTTTTCGTAGCGGGCAAAGGCCGCGTCTACACCAGCCTTGTTGGACAGATCGCAACCGCCCAGTGCGCGCGCAAGGAAATATCCGTCCTCGATCGCCATGCCCATTCCGTATGCCGCATAGGGCGACACCGGATGGACAGCATCCCCAAGACCCGCCATCCGTCCTTTGGTCCAGTGCTCCAGCGACGGACGGTTGTAAATCTCCCAGCGGAAGACCTGCGTATCGAAGTTCGTGTGTTCAAGGAAACGCGGCAAGGGATCGGCGAAATGGCTGATCCTTTCCCGAAGATGCGCCTCGGGATCTGCAGGGATTTCTGCACCCTCGCCTGATTTCTCGACGACCCACCATTCCCATCCGGGTTTGCCTTCGTGCAGCATGGGAAAGAAGCTGGCCTGAACATCACGCCCATGGGTGATCGCCCCGACCGAGCGGTCCAGTCCGCCGAAATCTTCGCACCATGCAAGCCAGACACGCAAGCCCACGTGGAAAAGTTTGGGGTCTCCAAACGCCTGTTCGGTGACCTTGGGCCGGATGCCATCTGCCGCGATCAGGATATCTGCCTCTTCCGGCTCGCCATCCTCGAACAACACGCGCACGCCATCGGCGGTTTCCTGATAACCCACGACCGCACGGTTCGGGACGATCACGCCATCAGGCAGCTTTTCGAGCATTTTGCCAAAGGCCGTCGACCGTAGGACGCCGTAGTGCCAACCGGGGATGCCAAGCGCGTTTTCAACCTTTTCGTTGAACGGCAGTTTGGCCCGCACGTGCCCCTTGTTATTGCGGAACTCGACAATTGTCTTACTTCCAAAACTCGGTCCAACATCAAGCCCGTAGTGCCGCAAAATCGCGAGCACGGGTGTCGACAACAGGACAGCCCCGCCCAAAGGCTTGGGCTCTGACGCGCGTTCGTAGATACGCACGTCATAACCCTGATTCAGAAGCTCTAGCGCTGCTGAAACCCCACCGGGGCCTGCGCCGGAAACAGCTACTCTGCGTCCCTTGCGCCACATTCTGGATGTCATCAAGCGCCCCCTTCTCCGGCTTTGGTCAGCGCGGCACCGAATTGTTCGATCAGCACTTTGCCACCGGGCACCGCGTGCGAAAACCCTTCCAGAAGACCGGGCCAATGCTGTTCGCGCAGGGCGTCAACCTGTTCCGGCGTTGCCTCGGTCACAGTATGGCCGTCCTGAGCGGCGATCATAGCCATGGCCTCGGCCTCCCAACCGTCAATGAACTGACCAAAGTTACGGCTGGCATCACAGCCCGATTCCGCTTTGATCGCGTCCTGCGCTGCCGGGGTCAGGGCATTCCAGCGGTCCTTCGACATAAACACAACGCCCATTGCACCGCCCAGTGGCGCGATCAGGGTAGTGTCTGTCACTTCGTTCAGGCGAAAGCCCGCCATGGCAGTCGCGTTCAGGATTGTACCATCCGCCGCACCACGCTGAAGCGCCTCGTATTGTTCCCCGATGCTGAACGAAAGCGGCGCGCCGCCGTGCTGTTCCACGATAGCGGCTGCCGCTGGGCTGGATGTAATCAGCTTACGACCTGCCACATCATCCAGCACCTCAAGCGTGCCGCCTTGCACGTGGATCGATGCCTGTGGGAATTCAACAAACAACAGCGGCTGAATGTCGTTGAAGTCGTCATCAAAGATACCGTCTTCGTACATCGCACAAAGCGCGGCAGAGCCTTGTTCCGAGCTTTCGACCATGAACGGCACAGTCGACACGAGCGTCGACGGGAAGCGCCCTGGATTAAAGATCGTCATGCCCCAACTGATCTGGGCTACATCGTCGATCACACGGTCGTAAAAGTTCGTATGGTTCGCCAGCATCGGGCCATGACGGATGTCGACCTCGACCGCGCCATCAGCGGCCGCGGTGATGCGTTCGGCCCAAGGGATCAGGAAACCCTGATTGATGGGGTGTTGTTCGGGGTTTGTCGTGGCAAAGACCAGCGTCTCGGCGCCAGACATGGCGGGCACAGCCGCAAGCGTCACGGCCAGCGCCGCAACGGAGTTCTGAAGTTTCATGCTATCCTCCCTGTCTCAGGCAACGTCACCGCGCCTGTCGGACTAAAAGGTAGGAAACTTCTGAGGCTTCAGAAAATTGAATATCACCATGCGATATATTCACAGGATGGATACAAAACGGGAGCGGCGGAACGGGCCTGCGCCCTAATCTACAGCTAGCTCTTCAGGCACGATCAGACGGGTTTCGTACCGGATCAGCCGCGCGATCTGGCGCAGGTGATCGCGGCGGAAGGCGACGCAGCCTTCGGTCGGATACCCAGCGCGGCGGCGTTGGTGCAGGAAGATCGCCGATCCACGCCCCTTTTCCGCGTAGGGCCAGTTCCAATCGGTCAGGATCACGATGTCATAAAGCGGATCGGCGCGGCGCAGCTTTTCGTGGCTGTGGGGATATGGCGCGCGGACCATCTGGTTGTAATCCTCGTGCGCCACATCATCCGACCACAGATCAGACGGCCCGATGGGCACCGCCCAATCCGTAGGGCGCGCAATGCGGTCGGGACGATACAACATGCCGACAATCCGGTGTTCGCCCGCAGGGGTCGCGCCATCGCCTTCGCGCTTGTCGCGTCTGACGGCACCCTTGCCGATGGAACAGGGCCACAACCGCCCGCAAAACCGCAGCCCCTGCCGCGTCAGAACCATATCGGTGGGCTTCATGCGGCGTCTTTCCGGGTCAGGCGCGCCATCACATCGGCGGCGATTTCGTAGCTGTGCAGGCGGGCTTTGTGATCGTGGATATGGCCCGACAGGATAACTTCATCCGGTTGGTAGGTATCGATAAACGCCTTGATCTGCGCCTCGACCTGATCGGGCGTGCCAACCGCCGACACGCGCTGCGCATCGTTCACGCCCGCCAGATATTGGGGCGGCACGACATCTTCGATCCGGTCCACAGGATAAGGCAGCTTGCCGGGTTGGCCGCTGCGCAGACGGTAGAACGCCTGCTGCATTGAGGTGCGGATGCGGATCGCCTCGGCCTCGGTATCGGCGGCGATCACGTTGATCGCCATCATCGCGTGCGGTTTCGACAGGGTGTCGCTGGGTTTGAATTTGTCGCGATAGACGCGGAACGCCTGATCCAACGCGGCAGGCGCGAAGTGCGAGGCAAATGCGTAGGGCAACCCGAAATGCGCCGCGACCTGTGCGCCATAAAGCGATGACCCCAAAATCCACAATGGCACCTCGGTCCCCGCGCCTGGATGGGCGTTGACCGCAGCGGCGGGGTTGAGCGGACCGAACAGGCGCTGAAGCTCGGCCACTTCATCAGGGAAGCGGTCGGCGCGTTCATGGGTCACGCCCATGGCCTGCATCACCGCATGATCGCCGCCCGGTGCACGGCCAAGGCCCAGATCAATGCGGTTCGGGTAAAGCGTGGCCAATGTACCGAATGCCTCGGCCACAGCCAGCGGTGCATGGTTGGGCAACATGATGCCGCCAGCGCCCACACGGATCGACTTGGTCAAACCAGCGACATGGCCGATCAGAACGGCCGTCGCCGCCGATGCGATGCCGGGCATGTTGTGATGTTCCGCCAGCCAATAGCGGTGGTAGCCCCAGCGTTCGGCGTGCTGCGCCAGATCACCGGTGTTGTGCAGCGCGTCGGCGGCGTCCGAGCCTTCGGGAACGGGGGCCAGATCAAGCAGCGAATACTTCATCGCGATCTCCTTTGTCCTGAAGCTATGCATGAACGCGCAAGACACAAGGCCGCATCAACGCAGCCCCAGCTTTGCGTGTTACAGCATGTGGCCTGACTTGGCCGCTTTCGTCGCCAGATAGCGGGTGTTGTGTTCGTTTTCGCCCACTTTCAGCGGCACACGTTCGGCCACCTTGATCCCGCAATCTTCCATACGCGCGATCTTGGCCGGATTGTTTGTCAGCAACCGCACCTGCGACACGCCGAGCTTGCCCAAAATCTGCGCCCCGAGCCGGAAATCGCGTTCGTCATCTTCAAAACCCAGACGGTGGTTGGCCTCGACCGTATCAAACCCCTGATCCTGAAGCGCATAGGCGCGCATCTTGTTTGCCAGACCGATGCCGCGACCTTCCTGGTTCAGGTACAGCAGAATGCCCGCGCCTTCGCTGCCCATCGCATTCAGCGCGGCGTTCAGCTGCGGCCCGCAATCGCATTTCAACGATCCAAGCAGATCGCCCGTGAAACACGCCGAATGAAGACGCGCCAGAACAGGCTTTTCCCGATCGGGGCGACCGATTTCGATGGCGTAATGTTCCTCGGACCCATCCTCGGGCCGGAAAATATGCAGACGGGCGTTTTCAGCGGCGCGAAGCGGCACGCGGGCGGATACGACGTGGTCCAGCGGACTGAGCGCCTCAAGATGCGGGGCGGCGGCTGTGGCATCGACCAAAGACAACGCATTCTCGGCGGCAAAGGCCGCGCCATCGGCGACAGGGACGACAACCGCGGCAGGCAACAGACGCGAGGATTTGCAGAGGGTGATCGCCAAACGGTGCAGGTCTGCATCGCCCTCACGACGCGAATTCAACGGCCCCTTCATCGGCGTGGCGAGATCATCCGCCGGATCAGCAATGCTATGCACCCAACGCAGGCTGGCATCCGCAGGCAGAACCACACGCGCGATGTCGCCGTCATAGGCCCGCGCCTTTAGCGTCTGTGCACGGCGGCCCGTGATAGCCAGATCGGCAGGCAACCCCAAGGCCAGAACATCCGCCAACCGCGCAGGCGCAATGGTTTCCGCCGACAACACCAATGCCGCACCGCTTTCGCCTGTCAAAACGATCCCCACGCCCATGCGAAGATCGGCGCGCGCGCGCGCAAGTGTTTCAGTCAGGTCAGGAGAGAGCGTCATATCGGGCCTTCTAATTTGCGGAAGCCGCCTGCATTTGTAACAATTGGCCTTCGTTTACACGAGGACGTGAAAGACTTGCAGCAAAACTTGCGCAACCGCCACAGCGATCACATTTTCGTTTGAAACCACGGAGGACCACAATGGCCCAACTGAAAAATATTCTGCTGGTCGATGACGACGAAGACCTGCGCGAGGCGCTGGCCGAGCAACTTATTCTGACCGAAGACTTCGAAGTATTCGAGGCCGAAGACGGTGCCAGCGCACTGGGACGCGTCAAGGAACAGCACTACGACCTGATCATTTTGGACGTCGGCCTGCCTGACACGGACGGGCGCGAACTGTGCAAACTGATGCGCAAACAGGGCGTGAAATCGCCGATCCTGATGCTGACGGGACATGACTCGGACGCGGACACGATCCTTGGTCTGGATTCCGGTGCGAATGATTACGTGACCAAGCCGTTCAAATTCCCTGTGCTTCTGGCCCGCATCCGCGCGCAACTGCGTCAGCACGAACAGTCGGAAGACGCCGTATTCCAGTTGGGGCCGTATTCCTTCCGTCCCGCGATGAAGCTTCTGGTGACAGAAGACGACCGAAAGGTGCGCCTGACAGAAAAGGAAACCAACATCCTGAAATTCCTGTACCGCGCGCCCGACGGCATTGTGGCACGAGACGTGCTTTTGCATGAGGTGTGGGGTTACAACGCGGGCGTCACGACGCACACGCTGGAAACCCACATCTACCGCCTGCGGCAGAAGATCGAGCCCGATCCGTCGAACGCGCGTCTTCTTGTTACCGAAAGCGGTGGCTACCGCCTTGTGTCATAGGACACAGATTTTTGGGGTGATTAATGGAACTTTTAAAGTGTCCGTTAGTTACCCTGACAGTTCCCTTCGCATGTGAGGGTCATCACATGCACCCCTCCCTGTTGGACTGACCCGGGCAAGCCCCGGGTCTTTTTTTGTCCAGCCAGAGCCAACCGCCTAGGCAAAAACAAAAAAGCCCCCGCAAAACTGCGAGGGCTTCTTTCTGAGGTCGGAAGGGCGGATTATTCCGCGTCTTCTTTTTTCTCTTCTTTGGCGGCTTCTTCGCCGGTCTCTTGGTCAACGACCTTCATCGACAGGCGAACCTTGCCGCGATCGTCGAAGCCCAGCAGCTTGACCCACACTTCCTGACCTTCTTTCAAAACGTCGGACGGGGGGTTCAGGCGGCGGT
>CATNDK010000026.1 GCA_950096585.1 Thalassococcus halodurans
GCTGGCCTATTGTCCCGATCACACGGAAGATCGGTGCTTTTGACCTTGAGCGTGGATTTATGTCGATCGGCGGCTCCAAAATGCGCGTTTCTTCTCGAGGCGTTGAAAGATTGGGAATTCCGGAAGAACTGGCGCTCGAAGCGGAAGCTGCTGACCGCGAGGCACGTTCGCTTCCAGCAGATACCAAGGCAAACCATCCTGGCAAGATATACCGCGAAGTCCGTAAGCGGCCGCTGATTGCGCTCTATTTGGTCGAGATCAGGGAGCCGGAGGAGAAACACATAGCAGACCACAAGGATTTCCCTGACAAGCCTGTTGTTGCCTGGGCCATCAGTTTTCCCAGATCCGCTAGCGCGGACGAGAAGGTCGAATACATCATCAACACAACCAAACAGCGCGAACTCTTTGGTGATCCTGATATTGATGAGGACGAGGAGAACGTGGATGAACAATGACCCTTGGAAAGGCCTTGCTGAAGGCAACATGCGGCGGGTTGATGCGCAGGGGAAGCATGACTTCTTCTGGGCAACCATCGAGAACAAGGATCCGGCACTCTTGATGGGCCTCGCGCCCGCAACAGAGACGACGTCAGATCTTCCTGCACTCAAAAACATCAATGTGCAGTTCAGGACAGTCAACGGTAGAGCCCTTGTCATATCGCTACTCGACAACGCGCACCGCGAGATTTTTGAAACCCTTTGCCGCGATATTGTTGAGGCTGCGGAAGGTGCTCCAGACCAAACTGCAGCGCTTGACCGTGTCATCAGGCGAACGCGCCGATGGCACTTTCTGCTTAAGGGAGGCTCCTCTCAAGGTCTTAACAAAGAGGAACAGCGAGGGCTGGTTGGCGAGCTGGCGTTCCTTCGTGAAATCTCAACTCACTTATCGCCCGAGACCGCGATAGAGGGCTGGACTGGACCGGAAGGCGCCGCAAAAGACTTCGAGTTTCCCGCAGCCTGCATCGAGGTGAAAGCGAGACGAGGCGCAGCCAAGCCGTATGTCAGGATCTCCTCGGAGGACCAGCTCTCTGATGTAACCGGACGACCGCTATTCCTTCGGGTGTATGACGTGGATAGCGCTGTAATTCCGGAGGGTGACAATCTACACGGTCATGTAGAAAATACTGTAGCGCTGTTCGAGGATTATCCCGACTGCCTCAATGTTCTGGAGGAGCGCCTTGAAGCAGTCGGGTATGAGCGCGGTCACGATTACGAGAAGCGTCGTTGGATTGTCGGCACCTGCCAGACCTTCACAGTTGCCGACGGCTTTCCACGCATCACCCCCCCCCTCAAAAGTGGTGTCCACAACGTCACCTACGCAATCGACTTGGCCGAATGCGCACCTTTTGTCACCGAATTTGAACCGGAAATTTTAGCCGGGGGGCCCTGATATGGATGGACTTGAGGAATTTCACCAACAGTTCCAGAGCGACATTATGGGAACCGCTACATCGGAAGGCGCACTTCAGGAGGAGAGCTTTTTCGAGCTGATTGGTGACATGCTTAACGAGGCCGGTGAAATCGACACGCCATCCTGGAGCAGGCATGAGGGTGAGTGGAAGCGCCGCCGCAAAGAAGATGCACGAACGCTAACCAAACCGATAGCCGTTACCGGCTACAGTATCGGGACCGATAACGAAGACAGCACCCTGAGCCTTATACTGACAGATTTCCGATACAGTGAAACTGTCCGTGAGATGGGTTCGCCTGACATTAAAAGCCTGTTTGGCAAACTTGTCGAATTTCTGCGCGCAGCCAGAAGTGAAGAGTTCCGAGATGCGATCGAGGAAACGAGTGACGGTGCAATCCTGTGTGATCTCATTGCGCGTAAATGGTCGCAACTGGAAAGCATCAAACTGATCATCGCCACGACTGCATCCACCTCCGCAAGAGTTGATTCCTATTCCGCTGGAAAGGTCGACGGCAAGAGCGTCACCTACAACGTGTGGGATCTGAAACGACTTCAAAAATATGTGGAACAGGGCCAAGCCCGCGAGGACCTCGTAATCGACCTCGAAAAGGACTTTGGCGGCAGTATCCCTATCCTCAAGGCTTTCGGTGGCGATGCCGCACTGGAAAGCTATTTGGCCGTGATAAACGGCGATCAGCTGGCAAACATTTACAACAAATGGGGTGCTCGCCTTCTGGAATCAAACGTGCGCTCTTTCCTTCAGGCGCGTGGCAATGTGAACCGGGGCATCCGGGATACAATCGTCAAAGAACCACACATGTTCCTACCCTACAACAACGGGATCACCGCGACAGCCGATGCTGTGACCATTTCAAAAACAGCTGACGGCCTTGTTCTGTCCAGCGTCGAAAACCTGCAGATCGTGAACGGGGGCCAGACGACGGCTTCACTGCATGCCGCAATGAAAACTGCGCCCGAGCAGCTAAAGAACGTCTATGTCCAGATGAAACTCAATATCGTTCCGAAGGAACAATCTGAAGACGTTGTCCCCAAAATCTCAGAATACGCCAACACCCAGAACAAGGTGAATGCCGCCGACTTCTTTTCTAATCACCCGTTCCATATCCGGATGGAAGAATTTTCTCGCAAAATCTATGCCCCAGCTGGGGAAAACGGGTTCCAGGATACAAAGTGGTTCTATGAGCGTGCCCGTGGGCAATACGCGGATGCGCGAGGAAACAAAACGCCTGCCGAAAGGAAGAAGTTTGACGGGACCTACCCCCGTTCAGGGTTCTTCACCAAAACCGATCTCGCAAAATACGAAAACTCGTTCCGGTGCGAGCCCCATGTTGTCAGCCTCGGCGCACAGAAGAATTTTGCAAACTTCGCCAAGAGCATTGGCACGAGATGGGGCAAGGACGGGGTTTCCTTTGACGAGACCTGGTACAAACGGCTGGTTTCAAAGGCAATTGTCTTCCGCGCCACCGAAAAGCTTGTCTCCGCCGCCGCCGAAACCTGGTACGAGGGCGGCTACCGTGCGAACATTGTCACATACGGCATCGCGAAAGTGGTTTCAGATGTTACCGAGATGAACAAGGCGATCGATCTCGATCGAGTCTGGAGGCTGCAGCGAAATCTGACCAACCTCGAAGCAGCGCTTGATATCGCGTGCTCCGAGGCACAGGAGGTCATCCTGAATCCTGTCGCAGGCATGCGTCACATCGGCGAATGGGCAAAGAAAGAGGCCTGCTGGAAAACACTCAAACAGCGCGAGCTAGAGTATCCTGAAGAATTTCTGGACGCGCTCGTGGATCCTGAAGATGTCCGTTCGGTAGCGCAGGAGGCGCGGGCGGACAGTGACTTGACGAAGGATCTGATCGGCGAGAGCTGGATTATCGAAGTAGGCGCCGATTTCTGGCAGGACGTTCTGAACTGGGGAACCGACAAAAAGGCGCTTTCGCCCATGGATGACAAGGTCCTGTCGATCTGCGCGGCGATACCTTCGAAAATCCCGTCCGCACACCAGGCAAAAACAGCCCTGAGGTGCCTCGAGAAACTCAAGGGGTTGGGCTACACGCACGCAGCTCTTGAGGTAGCTGAATAGGCTCTAGTCGCGTTCCAGCATAGCGATAGCCTGCCGCACTGCATTCGGCTCCAGATTGATCGTTTTGAATGATCTGGGGCCCGAGCCGTTCGAGTAGTGGATCACCTTCGCCAGAACTTCGAAAAGCGGCAGCGTCTGCACGGCTCCCATGGTTCGTGCCACATCCTCGGTCAGATGGATCTTGAACAACTCCCTCCACAACTTCTCCTCATAAACAGATGGAAAAGCGTCCAAGCCCTCAAGCATGTCTTCGAGGCAGCCTCTTAGTTGATCTGTTGTCATGGCAAACCAGTTCCGCTTTCCGCCCCTACCACTGTTACTGAAGGTAATAACCTTGGCATCTGTCGGAACGGTCACAAGAATCCGATCGTTGTCCGCCAGCATGTCCTCGAAAACCGTCCCCATATCTTTCTCCTCTACTGCTGCTTTCCACGCAGTTCGTAAAACGGAATATCTCCGCATATAAACTCTTCAAGGCGTCTCAGAATGCTATCATGGTCCAATGCCGTTTTGCCTTTCAATGTGCACTCCCAGACGACGCCAATCCGCCAGCCAAGCTCAAAGAGTTCTGTTTGTTTTCGAAGGTCCCGTGCCTTATTGCCGGAAATCTTCACTTTCCAGAAGTCCTGGCGCGATTTCGGGAGGCGAAAAAGATGGCAATCCTCGTGCCCATGCCAGAAACAGCCATTCACGAATAGCGCTGTATTGTAGCGTGAAAGGACAAGATCTGGTCGACCGGGAAGATCTTTCCGATGAAGCCTGAATCTGTAGCCAGCGCGGTGCAGTAATTGCCTTACCAGGATTTCCGGCTTCGTGTCCTTGCCTTTGATGCCTGACATCATTCGACTACGAGCCTCCGAGGACACGATGTCGACCATCAGGTTTTCCTTGTCCGGATATTGGCCTCTCTAAGCATCTCGCTTGCTATCGCTCGGATCACAGGGACTGCAACAGAATTCCCGAACTGCTTATAAAGTTGAGATCTGCCGACCCGATCGATCACGAATTCTTCGGGAAATCCCTGCAACGCGCGGGCCTCTTCAGGAAGGAGCTTACGCGGATTTCGCCCCAAATCCGACTGATCAATGAGAATTTCGCTACCATCCTTATAGTATCGCGCACTCATCGTGCTGCAATACTCGGACGTCCGATCAAAAAGGCTGTACCCGAACCCCTTGCCATTCGCACGGTTCCGCTCTTTGCGTTCCTTGTGCCCAGTCCAGAGGTTATCCGATATAGTGAAATCCCTAGTGCGTTCGGGATCATCGACGAGGATATCTTTGAAAGGTACTTTCAACTGATAGTTCTCAATGATCCTGCCGAACATCTCCTTGATCCGCTCGTGATTGGCCGGCGCGCCTTTGTCGCGACGGATACCCACGATATAGATACGCTCACGGATCTGGGGCACACCGAAATCCCGCGCACGCAAGACTTCGAAATCGACATCATAGTCAAAATGAGTTCCCAGACTGGCGCGAGCTTCTTCTGACATCATGACATCACTTGGGATTTCCGCAGAGGCTTCGCCCCTTAAAATCGCCATGATGGTCTTCAACGTGTCCCCACCATTGTGACCTTTTAGTTGCTTTACGTTCTCGAGCAGAAAGGCTTTCGGATGATGTGCGGCAAGAATTCTCTGTATTTCGAAGAACATCGTGCCACGTGTATCTAGAAAACCCTGCTTCCTTCCGGCTTGTGAGAAAGCTTGGCAGGGAAAGCCGGCAAGAAGCACATCATGATCAGGAATTTCGGACGCCGTGAACTTTGTAATATCCCCGTTCCTCTGAGGAACCTCCCCGAAATTTGCCGCATATGTGACTTTGCTATGCTTGTCGATTTCCGCTGTGAAAACGCACTTCCCGCCAAATTTCTGAAACGGAATGCGGATACCCCCGATGCCAGCAAAAAGATCAATAAACTGAAAGGAGCCTTTTTTGCGGTCGTCCTTGAATGGGATAGTATCAGGCAGGTTCTCGATTGCACGTTGCTTCGTTGGACTTATTCGCCCGCACCCGCGCTCCCATTGCTTCACCATGTCAGCTCCATCCGGCCCTAGGCCGAGGAGCGTCGCCATGACTCGATAGTCAATGCGCAGCCGCTTTCGCGTTGTCGCCAACTTCTCACGGCATTCAAAATCTGAGCTCACAGAACTTCCAGTCTCAACGTTTTTCTTCGTCAATATACGACATTTCCTTCAACCTCCAGGGCGCTCTGGTGATAGTTTGATCATTTGACAGTGGGACAACTTGCCGCCACAACCACCTGCCCAACCTCCAGATCCATCGCATTCAGATCCAGCTCACGGATGATGTACTGGCCTGCGCGGCCGGTTATATGGCGGCGGTAGGTTTTGTCAGTTTCGTCGATAAACAGGCAGCGAATGTCGCTGTAATCGCCCCAGACGCCTGCGATGGCCATCAGGGGAATGCCATCTGGCAGTCGACCGACTTTTTCAAAGTCGCGATAGTCGATGCCGTATTCTAAAGCTTGGCGGAAACCGAGCGTGAATTGGGTGTGTTCAAATTGCATGTAGTGACTTTCTGCGTCTTGGAAATTCGTCAAAGCGAGTGTCCCGCGCTGCGGTAACTATTTCTCGCGTCTAGCACTCGTTCAGCCGCTTCTCGGCGTCCTTCGCTAATTTCCAGCTGGTCTCTAACCCCGCCTGCAGCGTCGCGTAATTCTGCTCCTCGCGCAGCAAGTCGGCCAATGTGGTGACGGACGTGAGATGAGATTTCATCAATAGCGCCACGCAATGCGCCAATCCATTCACCTTGCTTTCGATCCTGCTGGTCGAGCGTTTCTCCAAGGCGTGCAATTCCTTGGCTGAGCTCTCGCAGGCCGTCACCAACCGTTCGACGGATGCGAGCAATTCGCGTTCCAATGCTGTCAGTGTCTGTGTCATCTAGGGTTCCTTGATCTCGATACAGATGACCGGCGTCCCGGCCATGGTGCAGGTCTTCAATTCGGTCCGGTCGGGGTCCAGCGTCACCCATGTCTGCCCAGCCTGTTCGATCCGTGTCAGGCCAAGCCTCGTCATCTCCGAGCGCGTGATCAAGCCCGTCCAAAACCAACTCGCGATCAGCACTGTCGCGATCCAGGATGAGACCATCACCACGATCACCCAGGGTGAGATCGTCAACCAGCGCCTGATCGTCTCGCTCCGCCTCTCCAACTCGCTCCTGCTGTCGCTCAGAAAGAACCTGATATCGGTCTCGATTGTATGCAGCGCGCTGGTCGCAATGCTGCTGAAATCGCTCCTGAAGCTCTCCAGTTGAGATGCCATCAAGGCGGCGTGGTCGCTGCGTACGGCCTCCAGGTCCGCGTTCAATTTCTCGGCGAGGCGGTTCGGCTTGCCAGTCGTCATGGAAAATCTCTCCTTTCAAACGCCAGCGCTCGCCGGTGTCGGGGTCTTTGGCGGTGATGTAATTCTTGCTGGCACGGGGGATCTCGAAGCCCGCGTCTGTGAGCGCGTCGATCATGCTGGCGCGGTCGCTGATGGTGCCGACGCTGATCTGATCGAGGATCCAATCGTGCAGCGCTTCGCGACCTTGCACGCGCGTCGGCGCTTCAATCGTCGCCCTCACTTCGCGAGCGCGATCTGGCTCCAAAGGGTCTGCCCAACCGTGCGTCTTGTTCATCAAATCACGCAGGCTGGAAAAGGCGTTTTCATGGCTTGGCGGTGCGATGTTCAACGCTTTGCCCGTGCTCAGCTCAAGGCGTGGCGTGCAGAAGTGCAGCTCGACATTGCCTTCATGCGAGTGGCGCACCCAGAGGCAATCGTATTGATCCCTGTCCAGCCCGGCAAAGGCCAGAGCCTCAAATAGCTCAATGGCCTCTTGCTGGGCGGCGGGACTGGGATCGTCGCTGTCGGCAAAGCTGATCACGCCTGCCGTGTAGCTCCACTTGTTGGGGCTCGCATCGATCAGGTCGCGGGTTTGGTCGGGGTTACCGTGCAGTACCTCGGGCAGCGGGTCGCGGATCTTGGTTTGCGGTTTACCGGTGTTATCGCGGATCAGATTGCGGTTCTCGTCATAGGCCAGAACTTCGCGAGCTGTCAGGTAATCCACGGGAGCTGCACCGCCGCCAGTGCCGGTGGAGAAGAACGAGATGATCATTCGCCACCGCCTGTGTGTGCCGCCACGATCTGCGCCAATTGCCGTTCAATGACCACCAACTGAGCCGTAACCTTGAACGCCTCGATCTGGCTCGCGCGGCCGGATTTGACCGCGCCGTTGATCCAGCGGGAGAGCTGATTGAGGTTGCCGCCGACACGGGCAATCGCAAAGGTCAGCTTTGGGTCAACACGGGGGACGGGCTTGCGCCGACGTGCCTCGGTCAGCCCCAAGGCCTCGCGCATCAGCGTGGCATTGGGTAGACCAGCGGCGCGCGCCTTGGCCACAAGCGCTGCCTTTTCCGACGGGGTGCATCGAAAGATCACGCTCTCGGAAAGGCCCTCTTTGACGCCGCTTGCGTGCGTCTGGTTGGGGTTTGAAGGGGAGGCTTGCCGCCCCTCACAAGTCCCGCCGATGTAATCGGTGGGTGACCTTGCTCTCTGCTCTTCGTGGAGATCGGTCGCACTCATGCTCTGAGCCCCGCCGCCTCGATTTCCGCCGGGCTGACCAGGTTTGCAGCGAGCAAAGCTGTCACTTGGCCGGGTGTGATGTGGCGGCACAGAGGATGGCGGTCCGTGACCCAGTCGGCCAATCCTTTCAGCAACTCCGCCTCTTTGGCTTTGCTCGCTTCTCGCGCCTCCTCAACGTCCTGAAGGTATTTCAACCAACGGCCAGAGGAGAACCAGTTGTCGGAGAAGCACACCTTGGAGCGAGTGAAGCCTTTGCTCTCGGCTGCATAGGCTCGCACTGCGTCCTCGAGGTCTTTGGCATCCACTCCGTCGGCCAACGCTTGCCGGATTTGTGAAAGGCAAACCGCTTTGCCGCGAATGCGATCCTCGGGATAGGCGGACAAAATCTTTTCAGACTCTTCATCCTCTACCGCCGCCTTCGCGTGCGAAGGATTTGGTTTTTGATATGGTTTATATCTGTTCTTATAGGATTTGCCCTCTGGGGCAGATGGCTTGCCCTCAGGGGCAAATGCATCATTTTCCCTCTCAGACGGATCGATTTGCCCATTTGGGCAAATGGAGTTGCCCAGGGCATACCAACAGGTCCGGTCATAGCGATCATCGCTGAAATTGCCCTTGATGATCAGCTCTGCACTGACCAGTTTTTCGAGCGCTGTTCGGATCTGCTTTTCGCTCAGATAGGGGAACAACTCGCCAAAGGCCGAGATCGAATTGTAGGTCCAATAGCGACCGTCTCGAAGGTTACGGCGGTTGGCTTGGTTCTTCTCGATCCAGAAGGTGATGTTCTGAAAGATGACGGCCGCGTTCAGACCCACACGTCCAGCAATTTCGGGATCAAAGCTATGGCGGCTCATGATTAACCCCCGAAATACGCACAAACGTGCGAATTTTGTACAGGTTTTGTACGAAAAATCAGCTGTTTCAGCCGATTTACCCGCGAAAGCTGGCGGGACTTTCTGCACGCTTCCGCACAACGCCCTGTAAATAAACCATATTTTTCAGGTGTTTTTGGCGACCCCGGCAGGATTCGAACCTGCAACCTGCCCCTTAGGAGGGGGCTGCTCTATCCAGTTGAGCCACGGGACCGCACGGGTTTTTTGCATATCGTCCGCATCAAGGCTTGTCATCCCTGAATGGACTGTCGTTTGCCTTGTATGATCTTATGGGATTGCGCTAGACTTTTAGAAAAGCACAGGAAAACACCGTGGCCCCGACAGACCATCGCCCCTTGACGCTCCGCGACGTTTCAGAAGCTTCTGGCGTTTCCGAAATGACCGTGAGCCGCGTTTTGCGCAATCGTGGCGATGTCAGCCCAGCCACCCGCGAAAAGGTCCTCGAAGCGGCCAAGGCGCTTGGGTACGTGCCCAACAAAATTGCAGGCGCTCTGGCCAGCCAGCGGGTCAACCTGGTGGCTGTCATTATTCCCAGCCTGCGCAACATGGTTTTCCCAGAGGTCCTTTCGGGCATCTCGAACGTGCTGGAAACCACTGACCTTCAACCGGTTGTTGGCGTTACGGACTACCTGCCCGAAAAAGAAGAGCGCGTTCTTTACGAGATGCTGTCGTGGCGTCCTTCGGGCGTGATCATTGCCGGTCTGGAACATTCCGACGCGTCCCGCGCCATGATGCGCGCGGCAGGCATCCCGATTGTCGAGATAATGGATATCGACGGCACGCCCATTGATGCAGCCGTCGGTATTTCGCACCGTCGTGCGGGCCGCGAGATGGCGCAGGCGATCCTGAAACAGGGCTACCAGCACATCGGCTTTATGGGCACAAAGATGCCCTTGGACCACCGTGCGCGGAAGCGGTTCGAAGGCTTTACCGAGGTTCTCGCCAAAAGCGGGATCGAGGTCGAGGATCAGGAATTCTATTCCGGCGGATCGGCTTTGGCGAAGGGTCGCGAGATGACCGAAGCCATGCTGGAACGGTCACCCGAGCTGGATTTCCTCTATTATTCGAACGACATGATCGGTGCCGGTGGCCTGCTATATCTGCTGGAAAAGGGCTATGACGTGCCCGGAAAGATCGGTCTGGCCGGTTTCAACGGGGTCGAGTTGCTGGACGGCTTGCCGCGCAAGCTGGCCACGATGAACGCGGGCCGGAGCGAGATTGGCACCAAGGCTGCCGAGATCATTGCAGAACGCGTTGCCGACCCCACGAAAGAGGTCGAGCGTATTGTCGAGCTTAGCCCCAAGGTTCTTTACGGCGACACGCTGAAACGCCGCTAAATTTACGCCCTAAACGGGTTTTGTCATTATCCCGATACACGCGACGTCTAAACCGGCGTCATGGAGCAGCGTCTTTTTTCACCTCAGAAATCGCGCCGCCTGTCGCTTCGCCTGACAGGGGCCGAGGTTTTGCGCGACGGAAAAATGCAACGTAGGTCTGTCGCCATTCAAAACGGTCGGGTCACCAAAGGCCCGTTGCCCGAAGTTGACCTGTCCGGATATTTTGTACTGCCCGGGATCGTCGACCTGTGTGGTCTTGGCTTTCAGAACCGGATGACTGCGTCCGACATGTCGATGCAATCGGCGTTGCTTACAACCGCACGCGATGCTGCGGCCAACGGGGTCACGACGGCCCGCATCGCCCAAGGATGGGGATGGGAGGCCGAACACTCAAGTCCGGATGCCGCGCGAACTGTGCTGGCCTTTATCGAGCATATGCGGCCCAGCAGTCTGATTGATATGCGGGCCGTATTGCTGTGCGACACGCACACGACCACGACACGTGATGCTCTGCTGGCTTCGGTCCGCCGCCATGGCGTGGATCTGGTACTGTTCACCGATTTGCTGAAACGTATCGAGCTAGGAAAGCTTGATCGTGGCCCACTGCTGGAAAAAGCGGCCTCTGTGGCGGCCGAAAAACGTGATGTACCGCGCCATCTGTGCCGTCTGGCTGAAGCCTTTGATCTGCTGGGCACTGTGTACGGCAGTCTGGATGACCCCGATGGGGAAACGCGGGAAACCTATTCGATGCTGGGCGCCAAGCTTTGTGCACGCCCCGACAACCGTAGACCCGCGGCATTGGCCAAAGCCGTTGGTGATCCGGTGATCCTGCCCGCCTCGGATATCCTGCGCAGCGATCGAGCTGCCCTGACGACAGATCTTTTGCGCTCGGGATTGTGTCAGGCTTTGATGTCTGACCAGCATTACGCCGATTTGGTGCGCACCGTATTCAAGATCGTGGACGACGGGCGCATGTCCCTGCCCCGTGCTTGGGCGCTGATATCACAAACTCCGGCCGAGATTTTGCGACTGCCCGATCGGGGGCATATCGATTATGGTCGCCGCGCGGATCTGGTTGTGGTGCATGCCACCACGAAAAAGGTCGAGGCCACCATCGCTGACGGGCGCATTGCCTATCTGTCGGGCGGGGCCGCACAACGTTTTCTAGCGGCGGGCAGCGAAGTCGCGCTGGCAGCAGAATAGCACCGTTACCGAACTGTCATCGGAATCACCTACCTTGCTTTTGCGAGTAGTGACCGCGCTTGGTCCGTCCCACGGACCGCTTTATTACTTTGGCCTTCGGGCATAAATTTTCCAAACGTCTCTGGGGTGGCTTCGGCCACCCCAATTCCTTTGCACCCGCAGCATAGCAGCCCTGCAATTTGCAGCTTTAGCCATGCAAATAATGGAAACCGGCTATTACCAGACAGCACTTTTTTTGCCGCGTCGCAGCATATATCAATATTTCAAGGGAGCAGACTTGAACAGGAGTTTGTCGAAATGGCACTTGCAGAAACAACACTCGTCCGCGAATCCAGCAACGTATTCGCAAACATCGGTAACGCGATCCTGCGTACCATGACAGCAATTGCAGAAGCAGACGGTCGTGTCCGTCGCGTTCAGCAGCTGCAGGCAATGAGCGACGCAGAACTGGCGAAGCGCGGCCTGAAGCGTGACGAAATCGTCCACCACGTTTTCCGGTCCACATACTACATGTAATCCGGTTTATCCGTATTCTGAAAAAGGCCGTGCCCACTGGGCGCGGCCTTTTCTTTTGCCCGATCGCCAGATGACTGACGCCAAAAAACAAAAAGGCCGCATCGAATGATGCGGCCTTTCCGTATGGGGTGGCGCGGAACCTTAGTTCTGCGCGTAGAATTCGATGACCAGGTTCGGTTCCATGACGACCGGGTACGGTACGTCGGACAGGCCCGGCTGGCGAACGTATGTCGCTTTCATCTTGCTGTGGTCAGCGTCGATGTAGTCCGGAACGTCACGCTCTGTCAGCTGAGTTGCTTCCAGCAGAACGGCCATTTGCTTGGACTTCTCGCGTACTTCGATCACGTCACCTTCTTTAACACGGTAGGACGGGATGTTGACGCGCTTGCCGTTCACCAGGACGTGGCCGTGGTTTACGAACTGACGAGCAGCGAAAACTGTCGCAACGAACTTGGCGCGGTAAACAACGGCGTCCAGACGACGCTCCAGCAGACCGATCAGGTTTTCACCTGTGTCACCCTTGATACGTTCCGCGTCCGAGAAGATGCGACGGAACTGTTTTTCGGTCAGGTCGCCGTAGTAACCCTTCAGCTTCTGCTTGGCGCGCAGCTGGATACCGAAGTCGGACAGTTTGCCCTTACGACGCTGGCCGTGCTGGCCGGGGCCGTATTCACGACGGTTAACGGGGGATTTCGGACGACCCCAGATGTTTTCACCCATCCGGCGGTCAATTTTGTACTTGGCAGAGGTGCGTTTTGTCACCGTCTGATCTCCTTCTGTAGGCGACACCCCTTCGGTGGTCTTGGGGGTATCTATGAAGGGCGTTGTCCTCTGGGTCGAAACCCTGACAGGCATCCCCTTGCGGGGGCCACCAACACCAATGAAGCCGCGCTTATATGCGCACACCTTTCAGAGTCAAGCGCTTTGCCACGGGGTCCCTGATTTTAAAGGCGCAGAGGGAAATAGGTGGCATTTGAATAGAGCCTGATTTCTTAACCAACCCGTTAACCTCTGGCGGGCACTTTGGCGGTGGCCATAGTGGAAGAGTGGATCAATGCGACCGCAACACCAGAAAATGAAATCCAACGCCCTGTCAGAGGCTGTTCGCAACCGTGACAAGGATATTCCGTCAATGGTTGCCGCGGCCGTGCGGCACAAAGAGGTGAAACTGGCCTATCAGCCCATCGTGCAGGCCAGTGCCCAGAACCGCGTGGCCTTCTGGGAAGGCCTGATCAGGGTCACCGACCCTACGGGCCGCATCATCCCTGCGCGGGAATTCATCGGATATGTCGAAGAACAGGAAACCGGCAGGCTGCTGGATTGCCATGCGTTGGAACACGGGTTGCGGATGCTGGCCAAAGTGCCCGACCTGCGCCTGTCGATAAATATGTCTGCCCGTTCGATCGGATATATGCGGTGGCAACGCATTCTGGATCGTCAATTGTCCGCCAACCCGACACTGGCCGAGCGACTGATTCTCGAAATTTCCGAGGACTCAGCCATGCGCGTGCCCGAATTGGTGACCGAATTTGCACGGCGATTGCGGAAAAAAGGCATTTCTTTTGCCCTCGATTCCTTCGGTGCAGGGCAAACGGTGTTCCGACATTTCAAGCAATTGGACTTCGATATCCTGAAAATCGACGGGCATTTTGTCGCAAACGTGGCCCATGATTCAGACAATCAGGTGGCCATCCGCGCCCTAGCCGCTGTCGGGGGCGAATTTGGTATGATCACTGTCGCAGAACGGGTGGAAACCCTAGAAGATGCAGCCTTTTTGGCCAGTGTAGGCATTGACTGTTTGCAGGGTTACGCCTTTTCCGCGCCCACGCTTTCTCCGCCTTTTGTTCACAAGCCCTAGGTTTGTGTATTTCATCCACTTCACCCAGCACACGAATTGGCCGCCCTGCCCTGTCGGGCAGTGGTTGGGCCACCTTCGGGCAGGTTGCCGCGTTGGAATTGCTGCTGTAACCGTTACACAGGAGGAATTGTGCGGCGGTGCAGAAAGCACGTCGCATAAGCTCATTGGATGGAGAACCAAATATGACCAACATCGTCATCGCATCCGCAGCGCGTACTGCTGTAGGTAGCTTCAACGGCTCTTTTGCCAACACCCCCGCGCACGATCTTGGCGCCGCCGTTCTTGAGGCACTGGTCGCACGCGCAGGCATCGACAAAGCGGATGTGTCGGAAACCATTTTGGGTCAGGTTCTGACCGCGGCACAGGGCCAGAACCCTGCCCGTCAGGCGCACATCAACGCCGGCCTGCCGAAAGAGGCAGCAGCCTGGGGCATCAACCAGGTGTGTGGTTCGGGTCTTCGCGCTGTTGCGCTGGGTGCGCAGCACATCCAACTGGGTGATGCAGACATCATCTGTGCCGGTGGTCAGGAAAACATGTCGCTGTCCACACACGCCGCGCACTTGCGCGCTGGCCACAAAATGGGCGACGTGAAATACATCGACACGATGATCCGCGATGGTCTGTGGGATGCGTTCAACGGCTATCACATGGGCCAGACAGCCGAAAACGTTGCCGAGCAGTGGCAAATCAGCCGCGACATGCAGGACGAATTCGCGCTGGCATCGCAGAACAAAGCCGAAGCCGCGCAAAACGCGGGCAAGTTCGATGACGAGGTGATCCCCTTCACCATCAAGACGCGCAAGGGCGAAATCGTCGTCGACAAAGACGAATACATCCGCCACGGCGCAACCATCGAAAGCATGCAGAAACTGCGTCCGGCCTTTACCAAAGACGGTTCGGTCACAGCGGCCAACGCATCCGGCATCAACGACGGCGCGGCGGGCGTTCTGCTGATGACAGCAGACAACGCAGAAAAGCGCGGTATCGAGCCTCTGGCGCGCATCGGGTCCTACGCGACAGCCGGTCTGGACCCGTCCATCATGGGCGTTGGCCCGATCTACGCATCGCGCAAAGCGCTGGATAAAGCGGGCTGGAAGGCCGAAGATCTGGATCTTGTCGAAGCCAACGAAGCCTTTGCTGCTCAGGCCTGCGCCGTGAACAAGGACATGGGCTGGAACCCCGAGATCGTGAACGTGAACGGTGGCGCGATCGCCATCGGCCACCCGATCGGCGCATCCGGTGCCCGCGTTCTGAACACGCTGCTATTCGAAATGAAACGCCGCAACGCCAAGAAGGGTCTCGCCACCCTTTGCATCGGCGGCGGTATGGGCGTCGCCATGTGCGTCGAACGTCCGTAACAAACAAAGGCGGGTCGGAAACGACCCGCCTTTTTCTTTTGTACATTGGCGATTGGTTTTTTAGGATTTTCATCGGGACAAACAGTGGAAACGCGGCCAAATCACGCACAGGAAACGGTGATTTAGCCCATTCGTCTGCTTGACGTCCCCCGCGAAACCTGTTTTCTGAAAAGTAACAATCTTGCAAAAACAATGCAGGTTTGCGCAATAGAATTACTCAGTGCTTGGAGGACAAGACATGGCACGTACAGCATTGGTCACAGGCGGCAGCCGCGGAATCGGCGCTTCGATTTCCAAAGCCCTGAAGGACGCAGGTTATCAGGTTGCGGCAACATTTGCCGGCAACGAAGAAAAAGCCGCGGCTTTCACTGCCGAAACCGGCATCAAGACCTACAAGTGGAACGTTGCGGATTATGAAGAATCCAAAGCGGGCCTTGCACAGGTCGAAGCCGATCTGGGCCCCATCGATGTTGTTGTTGCCAACGCTGGCATCACCCGCGACGCACCGTTCCACAAAATGACACCGGAACAGTGGCACGAAGTGGTCGACACAAACCTGACAGGCGTTTTCAACACTGTGCACCCCGTCTGGGGCGGTATGCGCGAGCGTAAGTTCGGCCGTATCATCGTGATCTCGTCGATCAACGGTCAGAAAGGTCAGTTCGCTCAGGTGAACTACGCGGCGACCAAAGCGGGCGATCTGGGCATCGTGAAATCGCTGGCCCAAGAAGGCGCGCGCGCAGGCATCACAGCCAACGCAATCTGCCCGGGCTACATCGCGACAGACATGGTTATGGCGGTTCCGGAAAAGGTTCGCGAATCCATCATCGCGCAAATCCCCGCTGGCCGTCTGGGCGAGCCGGAAGAAATCGCGCGCTGCGTTGTGTTCCTTGCGTCCGACGACGCGGGCTTTATCAACGGCTCGACAATTTCTGCGAACGGCGGTCAGTTCTTCGTCTGATCCGACCGACAATCAAACGCGAAACCCCGTCCCTTGTGGCGGGGTTTTGTGTATCAGCGCACAGGACCAGCGCTACACGTGGAATTTACGCACACCGATTGCGGCCTATATTGCGGACCAAACGCTATAGGAGCTTTCCATGATCCGCGACATTCAGGGCCTTCATCACGTCACATCGCTGGCGTCTGACGCCCAGAAGAACAACGACTTCTTTACCAAAGTGCTCGGCCTGCGCCGCGTCAAAAAGACGGTGAACTTCGACGCACCCGAGGTCTATCACCTGTATTACGGCGATGAGCTGGGCACGCCCGGCACAGTGATGACGTACTTCCCCTTCCCCGGTGCGCGCCGTGGCCGCGCAGGTATCGGCGAGGTCGGCACGACGGTTTTTGCCATCCCGACCGGTGCTGTCGGCTTTTGGCAGGAACGCCTGACCAAAGCAGGCGTTGCCAACATCAGCAGCGACACCTATTTCGGCGCGCCGCGCCTGCGGTTCTCTGGCCCCGACGGTGATGCCTTTGCTGTGGTCGAGGTCGATAATGACAGCCGCGCCCCATGGACAGGCAACGGCGT
>CATNDK010000027.1 GCA_950096585.1 Thalassococcus halodurans
TGAAAAGAGGAAGGCGATGGTTGTCTCGATGGACGGCATCAAGACATCGTCGCAGGACATTGCGAAGATCATCAAGGTCATCGACGAAATCGCCTTCCAGACCAACCTGCTTGCCTTGAACGCAGCGGTTGAAGCGGCGCGGGCCGGTCAGCACGGCCGCGGGTTCGCGGTTGTTGCCCAAGAGGTTCGCAACCTTGCGGGACGGTCGGCCAAAGCGGCGCGCGAAACATCCGATCTGATCGAAGACGCATCGAACCGTGTTAATCAGGGTGTGCGCATCGCGGATGAAACCAGCGAAGCCTTCACCAAGATCAACAGCGAAATCCTGCAGGTCAAACAGATTGTCGAAGCCATCGACGAGGCCAGCAGCGAACAATCCCGCGGTGTGGCCCAGATTTCTCAGGCCATCGGCGAGATTGCCAAGACGACCCTGGCCACCAGCCAGCAGGCCGACGAACTGGCAGCAACTGCATCGCAGATGACGTCCGCGATGAACCAGATGAACGAAGAGATCAAACGGTTCAAATTGCGTCCCCGTCGCGGTGGCATGGCCGGTATGCCGAACTTCGACCAAATGAGCCCCGAGATGCTGGCCCAGATCCAGAAGATGATGAACGGATCATCTGGTGGCGGAGCAAAGCGTAACGGTCTGGCGAACTCTGTCGACAAAGATTCCCGCGGATATGGGTCTTTTTGATCGGTGAAACACTCTGTGCGCGGGGTGCCATCTTCCCCGCGTAACGGACACTTATAAACTACGGAGTTCCTAATGGCTTACAAAGTAATGGTCGTAGACGACGCAGCGATGATGCGGCTCTACATTTCCAGCTTTCTCAATTCGTTGCCCGATTTCAAAATGGTCGCGCAGGCAGCAAACGGGCAAGAAGCGCTGGATAAGTTATCCGATCTTCCTGATCTGGATCTGATCCTGCTTGATATCGAGATGCCAGTCATGGACGGTCTCGAATTTCTGCGCCACGCCAAGCTGAAAACCCGCGCCAAGATCTGCATGTTGTCGTCGGTGACCGTGTCCGGTTCGCCGCTGGCGGCCAAGGCACGTGAACTGGGCGCAGACGGCGTTGTGGCCAAACCGTCCGGCACGGTGTCGCACGATCTAGAAGAAAAAACCGGCGACGAGTTGCGCAGCGTGATGAGATCCCTCGTCGCTGCGTAATCCGATCTTCCCGCAAGAACTAAAGCGAGGCGTCAATGTCTGACGAAATGGACGAAATTTGGGAACTCTATGCGGATGACGGGGCGCAGGCCCTGGACGCGATGGAGATGGCCCTGGAAGCCCTTCAGGCGGGGGAAGGCGACCAGGCAGAACACATCGGTGCGTTGTTTCGCGCGGTTCATACCTTCAAGGGCAACTCGCGTGTTCTTGGTCTGAGCACGGTCGAAAGCCGCGCGCACCTTTCGGAAGATCTGATTGGTCTGGTGCGTGACGAAGGCGCGGAACTGACCGAAGAAATCATCGATGTTCTGATTGAATCCGGTGACATCTTACGCGGCATGCTCGACGAAACAGCCGTCTCGCGTGCTGATGTCGCACCCGAACCGTCCGAACACCTGATGGACCGTCTGCGCGCGGTGATTGCGGTCTGCAAAGGCGAAGAACCGCCCGTAGCCGTAGCATCTGACGCGCCGGCAGAAGAAATGGCCAAAGACTCAGATGAAGCTGCGCCGGAAGCAGAGGCAGAGCCCGAAACTGAGGATGCGCCTAAAGAGGATGCACCTGCGGCAGTCAATCCTGCCGACAATCCGATGTTTGCAGCGATGGCCAGCCTTGATGATCTGCCGGATCCCACGGGCGACCGCGATGACGACGACTTTTTCGACGATGATCACGGGGACCGCAGCGAAGAAGAGCTTGCGGAGCCGGAACCAGCACCCGAGCCTGAACCCGAACCGGAGCCCGCGCCGGAACCTGAAAAGACCGAAGCGGCGGCAGAGGATGCAGGCGGAGAAGAGGCCGGTAGCGGCCTGACACGGCTGTTGGATGATCCTGTCTATTTGAAAATCTTTACGGACATGGTGGTTTCGACCATCGATGATCTGAGTTTGATCCGCGATGTGGCGGACGGCGAGGAGTTGCCCGAAGGCGCGTTCCCGAAGGCGTCCAGCCTTTGCTACGCGTGCGAACAGCTTGACCTGACCGAATGGGTGGAAACCCTTCAGGCCTTTGAGGCCAAGAAAAGCGAAGGCGGCACCTTGTCTGACCTTGGCGGCCTGATTGAAAGCCTTCAAAAGTTGAAAGCGGCTGATCTGGGCGGGGACGAGCCTGAACCTGAACCCGAAGCCGAGGCGGCGGATAGTGCCCCAGCGGGAAGCAATGATACGCTGGTGTCGCTGATCAATGATCTTGAAGAGGTTTTTGAGGATATCAATCAGCTGACCGCCCGCATGGAGGCTGGCCAGGCAGTTGAAGCGCAAGAGTTCAACGATCTCTCTGACAAAGCCGTCAAGGTCGTGACGCCCTACGAATTCATTCGTGTCACCGAAGCCGCAATGGGTTTTGCGGATTCCCACAAGCTGAAGGATTTCCGCTCGGTCGAACTCAAGTTCTACGAAGAACGGGCGTCGGTCGAAAGCGTGTTGGACAAAGGTGGTCTGCCAGAAGATCTGATGCTGCCGAGCCAGCGTCTGAAAAACTGGTGTTCCGAGCACATCTTCGACACGCTGCGTGATCTCCGGATCGGTCTGGACAGTGGGCACAAAGGCTCTGGTTCGACATGGTTCCCTGAATTCGAACAGCTGATGCGCCGCGCGTTCAACGCCAGTGCGTATTACGAAATCGAAACGGCATCGCAGCTGACGATGGCGCTGGTCGACCTGTTCGCGCGGACACGTGTGTCGTCGCAAAGCCCGGACGTCATTCTGATCCAGATGGCGCGTGGTTTCGTCGATACGATGGAACTGGTGTTTGACGCCCTGACGCAGGGCGACACGCCGGATATCGCCAAGATCGAAGCACTGTTTGAAGAAGCCGCCAACGTCAGCTTCCTTGCAAGCGGTGTTGTGACCGCGCGGTCGATCGAACAAAAGCTGGGACTTCCCAAAGAGTTCCACCGCGTTCTTTCGCCGGAAAGTGTGAAGTCGGCCCAGTCGTGTATCGACAACGGTCTGCACTTCTTCATTCTGACCTGCGACCTGAACGAAGACGATAAACTGGCTGAAAACTTCCTCGACTGGATCAGTTCGGGCAAGGCAAAGATGATCACCAACGTGACGGTCTTTGTGGATGATAAGACGATCTTCGACTTCCTGATCGCGGCGCCGATGACAGAAGACATCGTTGCCGAAGCGGTGTCACACCTTGATCCGTCCGGCAAGAAACTGACGCTGAAGATGGCGCTGGAAGTGGTTGAAGAGGCAGCACCCGTCGCTGCGGCGGAAACGGCGGCCTCTGCGGAAGACGCGCAGATTTTCGCATCCGGCGCGATGACGGAAAACCTGAAGCTTCTGGAAGCGGTGGGCGAGATTTCGGCGGCACAGTCTATGATCGGCGCAATGCTGCACAAAGCATCGACGCGGGATCTGTTGTACGACGTGCAGACCAAAATGGCCGAAGCCGGCCTGCCGGAACTGCCGCTGCGTGCCCGCGGCGTTCTGCGTGGCGTGTTCGAAGAATACCTGACCGAAATTCAGGCGATCAACGAAGCCGAAGCGCAGCTAAGTTCGCAATTGTCCCAGTTGCAGGAAGAAAGCGTATCCATGCGCTCACGTCCTGCCGAAGTGATCCTGCGCCCCATGCAGACCTTCGTGTCCACCGAGGCGCGCAAATTGGGGTCGAGTGCGCAGTTCTCCTACGTGGGCGGCGAATGTTCGCTGGACCAGCTGGTACTGGAAGAAGTGCGTGGGCTGTTGAAGCTGGCGATCTCGGATCGTCTGCGCGCGAAAGAGCCGCCCTCCAAGTTCTTCCTGGCCATCGACCGCGAAGAAGACCGCGTTCGTGTCGAAATCACCGACAACGGCAAGGAATGCGCGCTCAGCGACGACTTCAAAGCCGCTAGCCACGAGCTGACACGCCGGAAGGGAGTCATGCGGTTTGTGACGCTGCCGAATGGCGGTGTGCGACTGATGTTGGAAGTTCCGCTGCACACCATCGTGCTGGAAGGCATGGTCGTGAAAATCGGTGATGTGCGTTACGTGCTGCCGATTGAATCGATCCAGCGCATTCATCAGGGCAGCAAAACTGTCCCGATCAAGGCGGCAGGCAACCGGCGGATGCTGGTCGTTGACGACAACGACTATGTGCCGATCCGTGTACTGTCCAGTGCGCGCACACAGGTCCACAGCAGTGGCCAGCAGCTTTATGTGATCGTCCGCAACAACGCATCGCGTATGGCGATCCCGGTCGACGAACTGCTGGGTCAGCAGCTGGTACTTTTGCGTCCGTTGCGTGGTGTTCTGTCCATGGTGCCCGATGTCACCGGCGTGGCCATTCTGTCCGGTGGTGAAATCGGTATGGTTGTGTCCGTCAGCCGGATCGAGGCTGCCGCATAAGCTTAATAGTGCAAGGCATTAAGATTCTGCCGGAATCTGTCGTTTTATAAGCCAGAAGCAGACAAGCCCTAAACGGGAGGCGCCGAGATGAACATTGCACTAGCTCGATCACGCTACAAGCAGGCAGCGGCGATTGGCGAGCCGGAAATCAACGATCCTCATGAAGTGATCCACGTAACCTTGCGGGAACTGGAACGGTCCCTTGGCGTTATGGAGCAGCTTCAAAAGGCTGAGCGCGCCACAGCAGGTGAACATGCAAACCGGTCCCTGACAGCGATCTATATCCTTCAGTCCAGTCTGGATTTTGAGAAGGGCGGAGATTTGGCAACCAACCTGTTCCAAGTCTATGAATACGTTCGCTTTCATGTCCTGAAGGCATGGCGCAACGAAGGCGATGCCGAGCTGAGCCAAGCCAAACTTGCGATCGGTGAAATCCTGTCTGCATGGCAGACAATCGGGGATCAGGTCGGGGAGCGGTCTGAATGAAGAATTGTGTATTCCACATGGATCAGGTCGCGCAGGCCGAGCGTCTGCTTGGCTTGTCCGCCCAACTCGTGCAAGCGGCAGAACGTGCCGATCTTGCCCTGTGCGCGCAGCTAGATACGACCATCCGGTCCGCCTGTATGGCGCTGCTGATGGAAAACAGCGCGTCCTATGAAGCGGGCACTGAAAAGCTGGCGGCTTTGAAGGCGGCTTTGGAAGCCGTCGAAAAGGCGCGCTCGATCCTGGTCGAAAAGAATGCCGTGGGCGCAAACAACCGCAAGGCAAAGGTTGTCTATCTGAAAACCCAACGCGAAAGCATCAAGGCATGAAACGCGGGCGTGTCTGCCGCACCTGTTTGCGGATACGCCTGTTTATCATGATGGCGTTTCCGCTGATCGCGCTGATTTACTTCCAGCCGGAAGGGGCGCAGAAACTGGCGGCATTGTTGCCCGACGCAGGCACCATCGCCTTCGCTATGATGGTTTTTGGAAGCTTTAGTTTTGTTGTAAAATACGCGGCCTACAAATACGAAACGGGCCGTTCTGAAAAACGCCAGTGACCGCTTAGGCAGCGTCTTCGTCAACAAAGCGGTTGACCCCCACAAAAGCAATCAACAGGTCCAGAAGGCTACGGCGTTCGCGATAAGCGGGCGTGCCTTCGTCGTCGCAATAGACAGTCTCGATCCCGATAAACGCGGGATCCGCAGCATAGATATCTGCTGTGTCTGAGGGGATATGTGTTTGCGGCATGGTACGTTCCTTCTTTACTGAAAGACACCATGCAAAGGGTTTGCCAACTGGCTTAGCCGCCAATCATGAACCTGTTGATCAGCACTTCGATCACCGGCGGATCAAGCCCCATATCGATGAATTGCTGATTGATGCTTTCCTTGAAAGGCTCAGGAAGCGCCTGACGCAGGGTTTGCCAGCTTTCGCCGGCCTCGGTTTCGGACAAGTCCATCACGATCTGTGACAGCGGGGCGATAAAGTCTGTGGGATCGTCTTTGAACATGTCTGCCGTTTTGTTCAGGATCATGTCCGGGATCGCCACGCCGATGTAGATGTTCACGGTGGCCCCTAGGTGGGGAATGGTGGCTTTGACCGAATGCTGGATCGCGATGTATTCGCGCAGAACTTTGGGGGGCTCTTCCACAACGACCTCGGTTTCTTCTTCCTCGAAGGTGCCCAGCGGATCCATGTCTGGCAGAGACAGTGCTGTGAAGGCCCCATAGGAAAACGCCCCCAGAACCACGATTGCGGGCAGGGTGGCCAGAAAATTCGGGGATTTTATGATCTTGGCAACCATACGGGAATTCTAGCTTTTTTCTGAGTTCCGGTCACCTGTGCAACGGGCATGCCACTATCATCAAAAGATGAGTGTTAAACATCATGCCCCGCCTGACGTTGTAATTAGGGAAGAGGCGCAAACTCGGCATTTTCCCAATCTGGCCGATTGAAAGATCCATGAAAAATGAACTGAAAAATGCATTGGTTCCAGCTGTTCGCCGCCTGACGGGGGCGTCGGCCAAATCGACTGCGTCATCACAGCAACCGAAATCCGGTGATTTTCAGCTGGTCCGCCAGCAGGTGCATCTTCAGGACACCAAAAAGGTGGAAAAACATCTTCCGGACATACTTGGCAGAGCACTTGCAAGAGGCTGGATTGACAAGGATTTCCGTGCCGCGCTGACACGCAGCCCGAAACAGTTGTTGGCTGACTATGGCGTTTTTCTACCCGATAATATCGCCGTGCGGACCGAGACGACGCAAAACCAGCGCCAGCGGATCGTTGTCTATGAAACGCAACCGGGCGGACGTCTTCGCAGGTTGCTGTATCTGCAACTGGTGATGATGGCTGGAAAATGAAAAAATCTATCGCGCTTCTGGTCGCCCTTGCGGTTCCATCCCTAGGGTCGGCGCAGGCCATGGACAACAACGCAAAATTCGAAAAGGCCCTGTCGGCAGCACGCGATGGTGATGCGGCGACGGCGGTGGTGTTGTTTTCGGATCTGGCCCATCGCAACGATTCAAGCGCCCAGATGAACCTGGCGGTTTTGACGGCGCTCGGGCATGGCACGCCACAGGATGAAACCGAGGCGTTGTTCTGGGCCTGGCGTGCCCGTTTCGGCGGCGAGAACCGCGCGATCGATCTAACCAAATATCTGTCCCGCCAGTTGCCCGCCAAACAGCGTGCCGCCGTCGCCAAGCGTTTGCTGGAGGAACTTGAAGCCGCGGCCGAGCAGGGGCATCCTGCGGCCTTTCTGGGCATGTGCCGCACCGAGAACGAAGTGCGCGAACCAGCCAAGCCTGTCGCCGCTCTTGCGTGGTGCAGCGTGGCTGCCGCGTTCGAAGTTCAGGGCGCGGCAGTTCTGCGCGATGCATTGGGAATGGAATTGTCTGTGGAAGATAAAACAAAGGCGCAGCTGAACGGCCGCGCCTTGTTTCTGGAATGGTGCAAGCGCGTTCCCGAAGAAACGCGCCCCATTTCATGTCCGGATGTCAGTTAATCCTTAGTGCCGGCGGAACCGACGGATCGCCTGAACTTCCTCCGCGCTGATGCCTGTTGCGCGGCTAATCTCTTTTGACGGTTGGCCACTTTGCGCAAGCGTGATCGCTTGTTCAATGAGGCGTTCGCCAATGAGCCAGTCGAAATCGACCCGGATCTGATCGAGTTTTGTCGCTGTCGCGGCAAGACCCGTGTCGGGGCGTTCTTCAAGCTTCTTCATGATCAGAGTGCTTAGCTCTTCCATGTCTTCGTCGCGTAGACCAACCGGCTGGGCCGATAATTTACGCACTCGTAGAGCGAGATATGTAATGGTCGCGACTGCAATTACGAAGCCACTTGCTGCTGCAAGATGGAATAGAGGAAGATAGGTCACTCTTGGTTTTCCCGTTTTTATTCTTAGCTGATCATGTCCGTATAGCCCTCGAAAAGGCTATCGGTGATGGCTTGCGCGTCCACCGGATAACGTCCGGCTTCGATTGCCTCTTTGATCTTGGCCACCAGTTCGAGATCGAACGGAGGACCTTTAGCTGCAAGGGTTTCACCCACTTGCAAAGAGGCTGCTTGGCTCAAAGTGACGCTATCTGCGTCACCTGCCGGTAAAACCGAGCCTGCACCCGCACCGGCGGGGGAAATGCCCGCGCGGTCTGTAGCATCGGCTTTAACCTGCTGTAACCGCGCACGCGCTGATAGGGACGTGTTGACAGAATCAACCATTTTTTTAACTCCTAGTACCGTCCGCGTACGTCTTTTAGTGTGTCAATCAACGTCTCGTGTTCAATTCATGTTAGGTCGTACGCGTACTTTATTTCGGTCATGAACGATGGCCTTGATGACCCGTCCGGACCCTTTGTTCTGTACCTCGATGATGTCTCCATACTGCCCTGATTCCATTGCCAAACCGGCCATTTCGACGGCCAGTCCCGGTATGCTGGATGTTATTGCAACTGGTGTGCCTTTTTCGATCATCCAGCTCATTTCCAGATGCCGGGGCTGAATTATGTTTCCGGCACCAAGATTAATTCGCAGTTTTCGGCCAATAAGTGTGTTCGGCTCGATGAACAGAGTGTCGCTTGTTGCGGCGCTGGTTTCAGCCAGTGCCAAATGCTGCCGCTGCAAAACCGTTCCGCGTTGCAAGCTTTCAGTCAGGGCCAAGGCCGTGATCATCGGGCCGGTCAAGTCCCTGCCATACTGGTCTGCTGGCGCGACTGTCATTCCGGGCAGGCGGATGCTGCGCTGCCATGATGCTTCGGTGTTGCATTGCAGCGTTACGGTCCGCCAGTCATTGCCCTTTGGCATGACATCGGGGTTGGTTCCACAGGCGGGGAAGTGACGGTGCTCGGAAACCTGAGGTTGTCCGGACAGGCCCGCCTCGTCCAAAGCCGCTAGAATAAGGTCTGTGACCTCGGTTCCGTTCAATCCGTCCTGCGGATTTGCGGCAGCAGCCGCAGACAGAAACAGGGCGGCTGTCGCAACAAATATGGTGCCAAAGCGGGTCACAATCCGGCCTCGACGAAATAGACCTGACGACCTTCAAAGTCGGACGCTTTACGCGTTGGGTCGATGGGCCGCAGAATGGTGCGTCCGGATTTCAGCGACGAGATTTCCAAAAGGCCAAAGCTGTCGTTCGGGTCGTCCACAAAGGCAAGGCTCGCGCGGCTTAGACCATGACGGCTGCCGATGGGGACGCTCAGCGTTTTGCCATCGCTTTCGATGCTCGCGGATGGTGGAACGCAAGACAGCTGATCCAGCAATGAGGTCAGATCAGCGCGAATGTTTTTGGTCAGCTCATGTTCAAGCGCGCTGCGTGTCCGGCCAGTGATCGCCTCGATCGCGCCGCCTTGCGGGTAGCGCGCAGTGCGGACCAGTTGTTTGCGCCCCAGAAATCCGTTCGGTTCGCTGAAATGTAGCTCGGTTGTCATCTGGATCAGGCGGCTGGTTGCGCCCCTGATCACATCAACCTTGATTTCCGTACGCAGCCCGTGATCGCCGGGCTGCTTCCCTGCGTGCGTGCCACGGGTCAGCGACATGTAGTCCATATCCGACCCTGTCGCAGCCGTTTGACGGACCTGTGCGGGGGCGATCCGGTCAATCGTAGTGCTGGAATGATCATCAAGCACATCAAAGATCGTCAACGCCACATCGTTTGCCAGCGGCGCGGTCCAAGCCGGTGCTTCGGGGCGGACGGTGATCTTGGGTTCATACGCCGTCAGGACAAGCTGGCGGCGACCGGCGCAGGCTGATTTCGGGATCGGGCCAACCAGCGCGCGCACGTTGACTGTCCAAAGCCCCTTGTGCAGCCTCGCCCCGTGCATTTCGTACTTCAGAATTTTGCCAGCCGGACGCAGGATCATCAGATCGGCCGTGATCCGGCCCATGCGCATCGCGCTGTGACCGCGCAGGGTAGATCCGCCAGCAAGCGCCGCTGATATCAGCGCATCGCCTAACGCACGTGTGCGCGCTGTGTCCTTATCGGCGGCCCCTGACACAAAGGCATGGCCGGTTGCATTTACCCAAACGCCTTCTGTCCCAGCGGCCTCCGCACTGCGGATGAAGCCTGCCCAGATGACGATCAGAGCCAAAGCTGCAACGCGTAGGGCGACTTGGGCTGTGCGGGCAGGGGCCATGGATCAGACCCCGAGTTTGGCTGCACGCAGGATGTAGCGCACCGTATCGGCATCAAGGGACAAGACGACCTCAAAGCTGTCGGCGTCCTTGGGCGTGATACGCACAGTGCGTGCCCCGCGAATTTCACCTTGGACGATGGCGCGGATGCGGTCGTCTGTCATGGTGGCATCACGTAGCGATGTCTCGGATGTCAGGCGGATACCGTGGATTTGTTCAGTCAGATCACGCAGGGCTTCAAGGCGCGCCGCGCGAATGGCCATCAGACGCTTTTCATTCAGCGTGCCGCCAGGCTGACCGGAAATTTGTGAAAACCCGTGACCGGTGATCCGGACAGGGAAGACAGAAGGCGCCTCGATCACGGGCATCAGGGCCTTGCTGTTCAGGGCGTTAATGTCGTCCTTGATTTGCGCGATGGCGGCGGTGCGTTCGTCCGGTTCCGGTGGCAGCGCCTTGACCGCTTGTGTGGTTGTGCAGGCCTGCACCATCAATCCGGCCATGCACAGCGCGATGGCGTTGGTTTTGCGGAAGCGTGGAAAGGGCAACATCTGGTCCTCGTTCGCGGGATTTCGGTTTCACGGCCTAAAGGGGCAAAGATCGTGCCACCTGAGATGCCCGTACGCCCCGCGCGCGCGAGGCTGATACGCCTGCGACTGGCATAGTTTTTGCAAACCTACCTCGACTGATTGCCCCAAGGAGATGGGCCTTATGGTTTGGCGAATTTGGCCGAGGTACACGCAATGATTGCCGCAGAGGGTATGACACGCGGCGAAAAGTTCGGCGGAGCACTGCTTCCGCTGGGGCTTTTGGCGATTGTGGCCATGATGGTTCTACCCCTGCCGGTGGCGCTGTTGGACATGTTCTTTGTCTTCAACATCATGCTGTCGCTGCTGGTTCTGATGGTGGCGATGCATTCCTTCCGGCCTTTGGATTTTTCCAGTTTTCCCAGTGTGTTGCTGATCGCAACGACCTTGCGACTTGCCCTGAACGTGGCATCCACGCGGATCGTTCTGACCGAAGGGCACACCGGGTCTGCTGCTGCGGGCAAGGTGATTGAGGCTTTCGGTAACTTTGTTATCGCGGGCAACTTTGCCGTCGGGATCGTGGTGTTCGCGATCCTTGTGATTATCAACCTTGTGGTGATCACCAAAGGTGCGGGCCGTGTGTCCGAAGTCTCTGCCCGTTTCACACTGGATGCGATGCCCGGCAAACAGATGGCCATCGATGCCGATTTGAACGCCGGAATTTTGACACCTGACGAGGCCCGCAAGCGACGGTCAGACGTCGCCGAAGAGGCCGATTTCTACGGTGCGATGGATGGTGCGTCGAAATTTGTGAAGGGCGATGCGGTTGCCGGTATCCTAATTCTGGTCGCCAACATCGTCGGTGGGATCATCATCGGGACAAGCCAGTTCGGCCTGACCTTCGGCGATGCGGCCGAGGTTTATGTGCTGCTGTCCATCGGTGACGGTCTGGTCGCACAAATCCCGTCGCTCATGCTGTCGATTGCCACAGCGATCCTTGTGACACGCGTGTCGTCGACCCACGACATGGCGGCGCATATCGGATCGCAAATCGGTCTGTCCCGCGCTTGGGTGCCCGTTGCCGCTGTGATGGGCATTCTGGGTCTGATCCCGGGCATGCCGAACATGGTCTTTCTGGTGTTTGCCGTCGCTGCCGCTGCCATCGCCTGGGTGTCCCACAGATTGATCCCAGCAGGTGAAGAGGACGCAGACGCCGGTCCGTCGGGGCCAGCCGGTGCTTTGGTCAAAGGAAAGGGCGGTGCGTCGGACACGTCCAAGGAACCCGGTGTTATCACGCCGGATGACGTGACCGACTATGCCGCCGTATCGATCCAGATCGGTTTCGGCCTGATCCCACTGATTCAAGAAAGCGAAGGCGGTGCCTTGGTGTCGCGCATCACCGGCATCCGTCGCGAGGTGTCGCGGGCGATGGGCTTTGTCATTCCCGGCGTGCGCATCCGTGACGATGCTTCGCTGCAGTCAAACCAGTACCGCATCCGGATCGGGCAATCGATCGTCGGAGAAGACGTGGTCTACCCCGACCGCAAGCTTGCGCTGCCGGGGGCCAATTCGACGCGAAAACTACGCGGGATCGAGGTTAAAGATCCGTCTTTCGGGATGGATGCCGTCTGGATACTGCCGCACCAACAGTCCGAGGCCGAAGCGGACGACCATGTTGTCGTGGAGCCCGACAGTGTTCTGGCAACGCATCTTAGCCAGATGCTTTATGCCCATGCGGATCAGTTGATCGGCTCTGACGGGGTTCAGAACCTTGTCGATGCCCTGTCCGAGGTCAGCCCTACATTGGTCGAGGCGGTGGTGCCCAAACTGGTGCCGCTCCATATTCTGACCGCTGTCATGCGACATCTGCTGTCCGAGCGGATACCGGTGGGTGATTTGCCCCGTATTCTGGAACGTCTGGCGGAACTGTCCGGCCGCACGAATGATCCCAAGGAAATGGCCGAAGCCCTGCGTGCTAGCCTTGTGCCGCAGCTATTGCAGCAGATCGTGCCGCTAAAAGAGGCGGTGCCAATCATCACGCTTGCCCCCGATCTGGAAGAATTGCTGATGCGGTCGCAGGCGAAAGAGATCGGTCTTGTGATCGAACAGGGCCTGACCGAACGGATCGTCCAAGGCATCAATCAGGCAACCGAAGAACTTGCCGCGATGGGCAAACAGCCCGTTGTCGTGGTGTCCGCGCTGTTACGGTCGCTGTTTGCCTCCTTCCTGAAAAGCCATGGCGCGGATGCCATCGTGTTGGCGGTGAATGAACTGCCGGACAACCGCCGGATCGACATTGTCGCATCGCTAGGCGGGGCGAACCAACTGCCGCCGGGTAACGGAGGGGCCGTCTGATGTCTGTTGTGACTGTCCGAGCCCATGACACCGTCGAAGCCATGGAAATGGTGGCCCAAAAGCTCGGGCCTGACGCGCTGATCTTGTCGTGCAAAAGCAAGAACGGCATGATCGAAATCGTGGCGTCCGACAGTCCGATCGATGTGGCGAATGTTCCGTCAAAGCCGGTCGAAAAACCCGCTGACACAGCCGAGGTCACCGCTCCTCCGGCGCCTGAGGTGACTGGTGGGGTTGTCGACATCGAGATCGTCGAAAATGCCCCGCGACGGGCGTCTTTTGCGGATCAGTTCAAATCACAGGCCATGGCCACGCCGAGCAAGGGCATGTTGGACATCGACATGGTGCTGAATGCACCCCGCGTCGTTCTGGTTGGGCCTGCAGGAGCGGGCAAATCCCTTGTCGCCACACAACTGGCGGCAGCCATGCTGGACGTCAGCGAAGCACGAAGCCTGAGGTTTGGCTACTGCGGTTCGGGTTCACATTCAGATGCCGCGTACTTGGCGCAAAAGGCCAAACTGTTGGGCATCGACCTGACCTTTGCCGATCCGCGCAATTTCTCGGGGGTGCGTCGCGGTCACACCGATATTGTTGTTGTTTCCGGCAAGGGTGCGGAAGGGCCGCTTCAGGCCGCAGCACTTGGCGTTCCCATGGGTGCGCGCACTGTTCTGGTCCTGCCGGCAGGCCTGCGGGCAGATCGCATTTCCTACGAAATCAAACGCTGGGCCGCGCCCGATATGGGCGTGATTTTCACATGCGAGCCCGCTTTTCCGCCAGATGGCAAGGATTTTGAAGCAGTGGCCCAAGCAGGCGTTACGCGGCTTTGGACAAGCTTCAATGATCGCATCCTCGCCGGGCTGATTACTGCGACTGAGGCACCTGCCTCAAAGGCCGCGATGCCGGTCTCTGACATTCAGGGAGAGAACACATGATAGCGCCGAGAAACTACGGAGAACAGGCGCCAGCACCGGACAAGCTGGTCGAGGACAACATGCACCTCGTCCAACGCTTGGCGTGGCATTATCAGGGTCGTGTCGGCAAATTCGCCGAGATCGAGGACCTGATGCAGGCAGGCTATCTGGGCCTTGTGGATGCCAGCCAGCGCTACAGCACGCGCGAAGGCGTCACCTTTGCCGCCTATGCCGCGATCCGTATCCGTGGGTCTATCGTGGATCTACTGCGCCGCAATTCCAACCTTTGCCGGTCCACGATCAGCATGCGCCAGCGCATTTCCAAAGCCCGGCTTGATCTGGAACATTCCTTGGGTCGCGCGCCACAGATCGAAGAAGTGGCCGAAGCGATGCAAATGACCCTGACGGAATTGCAGGACTGGGAGGCCAAGTTTCAGGTCAACCAACTGCAGTCTCTGGATGAGGTCTATACGGACCACTCCCTTTTGTTCCGCGATCAAGGCGAGCTTCCCGAAGACAAGCTGGAACAGAACCAGTTGAAGGTCCACCTGCGCGAGTCGATCAAGGATTTGCCGGAACGCGAGGCTCTGGTTCTTCAGCTTTATTACGTTGAGGAGCTGAACGTGTACGAGATTGCCGCAGTTCTGGATGTTACAACAGGGCGCGTGTCGCAGATCAAAAAGGCCGCCATCCTGAGGCTGAAGGATCTGTTGCAGGAACGATTGGCTTAACCCCCGTGCCTTAGGCTAGGGCCTTAGTGCGGGGGGTGATCCATGATCGCCGGGCGGATACCCGCATCGTGGGGGGCTTTTAGAACTTCTGTCGCAACCTTCTGTATTTCAAGCAAACAGCTTTTCAGACTATCCAGCATGCCTTTGGCATCCTCTTCGCGGTTTTGCCGCAAGGCAAGCTCGGTCGCTTTCAGGGACGAACTTAGCTTCGTCCAGCCGATGAAACCGGTCGGACCTACCGCGTGATGGATCACATCAGCGCTGTTGTCTGTCAGGGTTTCCAACGCATCAATCGCCTTTTGAACGTCTGACACCGTTTCCGTGACAAGCTGTACGGCCATGTCTTCACCGACCATTCCGCACAGTTGGTCAAAGTCAAAGCTGCCTTCCGGTTCGGGTGTCTGGTTCACGACTCTTGGCTCCTCATCTTCTTCATCGGACATGATATCTTCGATTTGTCGAAGCGCGTCTGTTAGCTGCTTCTGTGACACAGGTTTGCCAAGAATAGAGTCCATGCCGTCACGCAAGAATTCATCGGGAACCACCGCATCGACAAGCGCTGTAATACCCATGATATAGGAATTCACGGATTTACCGCTTTGTCGGATGCGTCTGGTCGCCTCGCGCCCATCCATAACCGGCATGCTGACATCCATCATGATGATGTCAAAATGCGCGGTCGCTGCCAGATCAACGGCTTGGCGCCCGTTGGTGGCCGTAGAAATCTTGTGTCCCTGCCGCTTTAGCATTTCCGAGATAAGCCGCAGGTTAACCTGATTGTCGTCGACGATCAGGATGTTGCGCGGCGTTGGTGCGCGCATGGTGACTGGCGTCAACGCCGGTTGGGGCCGTTCCGCATCGGCGGTGACCAGTTCAAGCGACAGCGAGAAGCAGAAGGGGCTGCCTTTGCCGACTTCGCTTTCAAGGCTGAGCTTGCCGCCCATACGGTCAACAGCAATTTTGGCGATGGGCAGGCCAAGTCCGTTTCCGCTGTCCGCGGAAAGTTCACCAGGATTGACGGTTTCAAAGAATTGGAAAATGCGGCGCTGGTCTTCTTCCGAGATACCGGGGCCCGTATCAGAAACTTCCACGTCCAGACGCACGACGTCATTTCCGGTCGGAACAAAGAACAGGGACACGTCAATGTTGCCGTTATGCGTGAACTTACTTGCGTTGGTCGCAAGGTTCGTGACGGCCCGTGTGAACGATCCGGGATAGCCGTAATACTTCTGTTCGGCGTCTGTCCCGGTAACGTGCAGTTCAACGGCGTTGCCGCGTTCTTCCGCAAGCGGGGTGATGTCGCGGACAATCGAGCGGACGATTTCCGTCGGCGAAAAGAAGTCACGCGCTTCTTTGCTTTCCCCTTGGCGGGTGATTTCCAGAACGTCATTCACCTGCGCCAGCGTCCGCTGGCTGCATTCCATGGCGGTGCGGATCAGTTCGCGGTTGGAATCGTCCAGCTTGTCCATTTCGACCAGTTCCAGGGACGCGATCAGCCCGTGCAGGGGGGTGCGCATTTCGTGGCTCATCGAGGCCAGGAACGTGCTTTTGGCGGCAGCATGGCGGCGCGCTTCGATCAGTGCGGCCTTCATTTTATTCTCGGCCGCGACCTGATCCGAGATGTCGCGAACAAAGGAAATCAGGATCGGGTTTCCGCCAAAGTCGTTGTCGACGGTGCTGGAAAACTCGACAGGAAATTCTTCCCCGTTTGATCGCTTGGCATATGTACGGTGCGGGCTGGCGCTATCCGAAATCTGAATTTTGCCCTCAACCAGCCGTTTCAGGCGGCGACGGTGCGATTGGCGCAGGCGCGGCGGCACCATGATATTTTCGATCAGCTTTCCGCACATGTCGTTTGTCGTCATGCGGAACATGCGTTCGGCGGCGGCATTGCAAAGAATAATCTGACCGTCGAGGTTCGAAACGATCACCGCGTTCAGAGAAGCCTCATAGGCTTTGGTCACCATGGTCGCGGCGCGGGCAACCTGGGCTGTGCGTGTAGATCGGAAGAGCACAC
>CATNDK010000028.1 GCA_950096585.1 Thalassococcus halodurans
GCCGAGGTGACCTTGCAGCCGATCCGGCGCTACGGGTTCGACGCCGCGATCCTCTTTGCCGATATCCTTCTGGTGCCGCAGGCGCTGGGCGCCGATCTGTGGTTTGTCACCGGCGAGGGCCCGCGGCTGTCGACGATCACCGAACAGCGGCAGTTCGACGCGCTGAAACCGGCCTCGGACATCCACGACACCCTGGCGCCGATCTATGAGACGGTGCGCCTCCTGTCGCGCGAGCTGCCTTCGGAGACCACGCTGATCGGCTTTGCCGGCGCGCCCTGGACGGTGGCGACCTATATGATCGCCGGGCGCGGCACGCCCGATCAGGGCCCGGCGCATGCGCTTAAAGACGAAAACCGCGCGCTCTTCGAGGCGCTGCTGGATCGGATCACCGAGGCCACGATTCTCTATCTCTCGACGCAGATCGAGGCCGGGGCCGAGGTGGTGAAACTGTTCGACAGCTGGGCCGGCTCGCTCAAGGGGGCGGATTTTGACCGCTATGCGCTGGCCCCGGCCAAGCGGATCATCGCGGCGCTGAAGGAAAAGCATCCGGGCATTCCGGTGATCGCCTTTCCGCGTGAGGCGGGCGAGAAATACGTCGGCTTCCATCAGGCGACCGGCGCCGATTGCGTGGCGCTCGACAATTCCGTCGATGCGGCCTGGGCGGCTGCGCATGTGCAGGTGGATGGCTGCGTTCAGGGCAACCTCGCCTCGTCGCATATGGTCACCGGCGGCCAGGCCCTGGTTGCGGAGACCCGCGCCATTGTCGAAGCCTTTCGCGGCGGGCCGCATATCTTCAATCTCGGCCACGGGATCACCCCGGATGCGGACCCGGAGAACGTGGCGTTGATGATCGAGACGGTGCGCGGAATGTAAGGCGCGCGCCCCGGACCTGATCCGGCCCCCCCTTGGCCCAAGAGGTCCCGGATCGGGGTCCGGGACGCGGAGCGCTTTGGGGGACGTGCTTCAAGTTGGCGCCGCGCCGTCTTATGTGCGTCACCGCACAAGCGGCTCTGCGCCGCGAATTGCATATTGCACCGTCACACATGACCATTAGATTGCCGCTGCGCGCGCAAGGAGGCTCCGATGACGACGATCGTGGAAATCGACGACCTGAAAAAAGTGTATGACGGCGGCTTCGAGGCGCTCAAGGGGGGGTCTCTCGATATCCGCGAGGGCGAGATCCTGGCGCTGCTGGGGCCGAACGGCGCCGGCAAGACGACGCTGATCTCGACCGTTTGCGGCATCACCAATGCCACCTCGGGCAGCGTGCGCGTCGGCGGGCATGACATCGTCACCGACTTTCGCGCCGCGCGCGCGATGATCGGCCTGGTGCCGCAGGAAATCTCGCTCGAACCTTTCGAGACGGTGATCCGGGCGGTGCGTTATTCACGCGGGCTGTTCGGTTGCAAGCGCGACGACGCCCATATCGAAAAGGTGCTGCGCGACCTGTCGCTCTGGGACAAGCGCAATGCCAAGACCATGGAGCTCTCCGGCGGCATGAAACGCCGGGTGCTGATTGCCAAGGCGCTGAGCCACCAGCCCCGGGTGCTGTTTCTCGACGAGCCCACCGCCGGGGTCGATGTCGAACTGCGCCGCGACATGTGGAAGGTGGTGGCCGAGCTCAAGGCCTCGGGCGTGACCATCATCCTGACCACCCACTACATCGAAGAGGCCGAGGCAATTGCCGACCGGATCGGTGTGATCTCGGGCGGACAGTTGTTGCTGGTCGAGGAAAAAGACGCGCTGATGCAGCGTTTGGGGCAGAAACAGCTGTGCATCGAATTGCAGCAGTCGCTGAACGAGCTTCCTGAAGCGCTGGCGGACTTCGATCTGGACCTGTGTGATGATGGCGCATCGCTGGTCTATACCTATGACACCGCCGCGGAGCGCACGGGCATCGCCCGCCTGATTGCCGCGTTGACCGCCGAAGGGCTGAATGTGCGCGATATTCAGACGCGTCAGAAGTCGCTGGAAGACATCTTTGTCGACCTTGTCCACAACACCGGAAACAAGGAGGACGCGGCATGAACTGGACCGCTATCGCAGCCATCTACAAGTTCGAAATGGCGCGCTTCTTCCGTACCCTTGCGCAAAGCTTTATTTCGCCCGTTATCTCGACATCGCTCTATTTCGTGGTCTTCGGTGCAGCCATCGGCAGCCGCATCGATCAGGTCGAAGGTGTCAGCTATGGGGCGTTCATCGTGCCGGGTCTGGTGATGCTATCGGTGATCACGCAGGCGATTTCCAACGCGTCCTTCGGCATCTATTTCCCGAAATTCATCGGGACGATGTACGAATTCCTGTCGGCCCCGATCAATTTCCTTGAAATCGTGATGGGCTTTGTCGGGGCCGCCGCGACCAAGGCGTTGTTTATCGGGATAGTGATCCTTGGGACCGCCGCGCTGTTTGTGGATCTGCAAATCGCGCACCCCTTGGCAATGCTGTCGTTCCTGCTGCTGACCTGTCTCAGCTTTTCGTTGATGGGCTTCATCATCGGCATCTGGGCCAGCAACTTTGAACAGCTGCAACTGGTGCCTTTGCTGGTCGTGACGCCGCTGATCTTCCTTGGCGGGGCGTTCTATTCGATCTCGATGTTGCCGCCGTTCTGGCAGACGGTCGCCCTGTTCAATCCGGTGGTCTACCTGATTTCAGGTTTCCGCTGGTCGTTCTATGGGCTGGCGGATGTGCCGATCTTTGTCAGCCTTCTGGCCATTGGCGGCTTTACCGTCATCTGCATGGGCGTGATCTGGTGGATTTTCCGCACCGGTTGGCGCATCCGGGCCTGAGCCTCAAAACGACAAAAACGTGTCGCACATAGGCAAGTGCGACACGTTGTGATTCGATTAGCCTGTTTGGACAATTCACGCTGCAATGGGAGATGCGGCATGGACTATTCCAACGAAGATATGCCCGTCGTCGACATGCCGGCAGGCGAGGTACACACAGTCGAAACCGATTTCGCTGCGGTCATGGCGGCATTGCCCGTCGTGTCCAACGCGGCGCATGCGCCCCTTGAGGGCGGCGAGGATCCGGCATTCGGCACTGTTTTGTGGCGCACGCTGTTTTCGGCAGACCGCACGCAGACATCCGGCATGGTTCTGGGGGTCGCCGAATTCGGCCCCGAAGGCACATTGCGCGCGCACCGCCATGATCCGTCCGAGTTCTATTTCGGCCTGTCCGGTTCCGGCATAGTCACAATTGATGGCGTGGCACACGAACTGTCGTCCGGCATCGCGCTCTATATCCCTGAAAATGCGGAACATGATGTGGTCGCAGGCCCTGATGGTTTGCGCTTTCTCTACGGCTTCCCGCGCGACAGCTTTGCAGATGTGACCTACCGCTTCTCGGGCTGAATTTCAGCACTCGCCAAGGGGCAACAATCGGCGTAAAGCGAAGGCATGGCCCGTATTGTTCCCCTTGAAGACGCCCGCACGCTGCCGTTCTGGCAGCGGCCCGTGACGCTATTGTTCCTCATGGCGATTGCCATGCCGCTCAGCTTTTCGACATGGTCAGCGCTGCTGAACAACTTTGTCATCGAAGTGGGCGATTTCGACGGCTCTGACATCGGCTGGCTGCACACTGTCCGCGAAATTCCCGGGTTTCTGGCAGTCGGTGTGATTGTCGTGATCATGTTTATGCGCGAACAGGTTCTGGCCATGGTCGCCCTGTTGATGCTGGGGGCGGCAACGGCTGTCACGGCATGGTTCCCGTCAATGGGCGGTATCCTGACGATCACCATGCTGTCGTCGATCGGCTTTCACTATTACGAAACGGTGAACCAGTCTTTGCAGCTACAATGGCTGCCGAAAAACCGCGCGCCGCAGGTGTTGGGCCAACTGGTGGCCGCCGCATCTGCCGCGACGCTGGTGGCTTATGTGCTGATCGTGATGACGTGGGAAAGCCTCGATCTCAGCTATAACCTTGTCTACCTTGCCTCGGGCGGCATGACGATTGTCATTGTGGCCTACTGCATTCTGGCCTTCCCGCAGTTCGAAGCCCCCAATCCGCAGGTCAAGAAATTCGTCCTGCGCCGCCGGTACTGGCTGTATTACCTGCTGCAATTCATGGCCGGTGCGCGCCGCCAGATCTTTGTGGTTTTCGCAGGCTTCATGATGGTCGAACGCTTTGGCTTTGACGTGCACGAAGTGACGGCGCTTTATCTGATCAACCTGATCGCCAACATGATCTTTGCCCCCCTGATGGGCCATGCCGTGCACCGTTTTGGCGAACGCAATGCGCTGGTGTTTGAATACATCGGTCTGGCTGTCGTGTTCCTTGCCTATGGCGGTATCTACTGGTTCGGCTGGGGCGTGGTGCTGGCGGCGGTTCTGTATGTGCTGGACCACCTGTTCTTTGCGCTGGCCTTGGCGCTTAAGACCTATTTCCAGAAGATCGCCGATCCGGGTGATATCGCGCCCACAGCGGCGGTGGCCTTTACCATCAACCATATCGCGGCGGTCTTCCTGCCTGCGCTTTTGGGCTATCTCTGGCTGCAATCGCCGCAGTTGGTGTTTTTGATGGCATCCGGCATGGCGCTGACCTCTCTCGGTCTGGCGCTGTTGATCCCGCGCCATCCGGAACCGGGCCGTGAAACCGTGCTGTCGCGTCCGCTGCCTGCGCCTGCGGAATAATCGCGGCGCTTGCGAAATCCTGCGCGGCGTGGAAGAAGCCCGCGAAACCGTTCTTGACCGTAAAGGGCCAAAGCCATGACCACCTACACCGCATTCACCACCCTTCCAGGTCGCGAAGGCGCAGAGGCATTGGGTCGGGCTATGGAAAATCTTTGGCCTGAACCCACAGGTGTTGGCGTGTTCGAAATCGAAGACGGCGCAGGCATCTGGGAAGTGGGCGGCTATTTCGAAGACGAAGCACCCGATGACGCCGAACTGGCTTTGCTGGCGGTGGCGTTCAACGCAAAACCATTTGTGGTGTCGGAACTGCCCGACACCGATTGGGTCGCCAAGGTGCGCCGCGAACTGGTGCCGGTCGAAGCGGGCCGGTTCTTTGTCTACGGCAGCCACGATGCCGACAAGGTGCCCGCCGACGCGGAACCCCTTCTGATCGAGGCTGCGATGGCCTTTGGCACCGGCCACCACGGCACGACACAGGGCTGTCTGCGCGGTCTGGACCGTCTGCTGAACGAAGGCGTGCGCTGCAAGAACGTGCTGGATATCGGCTGTGGTACGGCTGTTCTGGCGATGGCCGCAGCGCGGGTCTGGCCGGAAACGGTTCTGGCGTCCGATATTGATGCTGTGGCCGTTGAAGTGGCCGAGGCCAACGTACGGGCCAACGATCTGGAAGGCCGCGTGAACTGTCTTGAGGCCGCTGGATTTGGTGCAGATGCGCTACAGGATAAAGCGCCCTACGATCTTATTTTCGCCAATATCCTTAAGGCCCCGCTGATCGATTTGGCCCCTGATATGGGCAAAAACTTGCAGGACGGCGGCTATGCGATTTTGTCCGGAATCCTGAATGAACAGGCGGATGAAGTTGTGGATGAGTACAGCAAACACGGGGTGGTTGTGCATTTTCGCGAGGAAATCGGCGAGTGGACAACGTTAACCTTGATTAAAGCCGATAAGGGCTGAGCATCCACTTATTTGCCTGAATCCAGCCGCACTTCTGCCCGATTAGGATTTTAATTAAATCCAACAGGCGGTGGGGACCGTTGGTTCGAGGTAACGATGCAAAATAGTGCTGCTGCTTTTGCAAAGCGCCATAAACAGGTGCGAAAAAAACATCGTAAAATGGCCTTTGGCTATCGTACGAAAGTGGACGAAAACGGGGTTTTCATTCAAAAACCCACGGTTCTTTCCACGACGTCCATGCGTGGTCCATTCGTGTTTTTCATCGCATTTCTGTTTGGCATGAAGGTTCTGTTTCAGACGTATCTTGGCGAGGTCGATTACCTTAGCCACGTCGATTCCCTAGCCAGCGGAAATCTGGCTGAAAAGGTTGGCGCGTTTATCATGGCACCCGACCCGGTAACCTCTCAGTTAGCGAGTGTGTTCTCCAACATTCTCTGAAGCGTAGTCATTCAAGTAGAAAGCCCGCACTCTTATACAGAGTGCGGGCTTTTTGCGTCCCCCCAAAGGCGCGACGGGCTTATGCGCGGCGCGCGACCTTTGCGATGTCGGCGCGTGTCAGACCGATGTCTTCCAGTTCACGGTCAGACAGCTGCGACAGGGCGCGCTGTGTGCGGCGGACGTCGTTCCAGTGGCTGGCTGTGCCGAACGCGGATACGAAAAGCGAACCGATGCCGTTGGCAAGGCCGGTCGGGGCTAGTGAAGTGCGTGTTGTGTCAAAAAAAGCCATGATGGTTTTCCGGATGCTGATTTTATGGGGGTATTTATTCGTCTGCCGCCCAAATATTGCGCAGTTTGTAAACCAACAAGTCCGAGATTTTGCATAGCCCAGATGCATTTTCTGCATAGCAGCATCACGCTTAAGTAACAGAAATATTTACGAAAATACAAAGTGACGATGCAGATCGTCATTTTGCGCGGCTGTCTTGGCGGGCGCCTTGGCAATTTGCCGACCCGCGCTTTGCGCTTGGCGAATGTTCTCCTTTCGTGCTACTTCATCCAAAAGCACATGAGAGGCGGCAGTGATCAGGGTAATTGGCATTGATCCGGGGTTAAGGAATCTCGGTTGGGGCGTGATCGAGGCCGATGGCGTCCGTTTGCGCCATGTGGCCAACGGCACTTTGCACACCTCTGCGGGCGATCTGGCCCCGCGTCTTTTGTCGCTGCATCAGCAACTGACCGGTATTTTCCAGCAATACGCGCCTGAAACGGCGGCGGTCGAACAGACCTTTGTGAACAAGGATGCGGTGGCAACGCTGAAACTGGGGCAGGCGCGGGCGATTGCCGTTCTGGTGCCTGCGCAGTTCGGGTTAGAGATCGGGGAATATGCCCCGAACAAGGTCAAGAAAACCGTGGTGGGTGTCGGCCATGCCGACAAAAACCAGATCAATCACATGGTGAAAATGCAGTTGCCCGGCGTACAGATCGAAAGTCCGGACGCGGCTGATGCTTTGGCGATTGCGATTTGTCATGCGTACTACATGCGGGCGCCCGTTGCGCCCAAGGTTGTCGGGGGTGCGGCATGATTGGCCGGATTGCGGGGCGTATCGAATATAAGGCCATGGATCACGTTCTGATCGACGTGCGTGGCGTGGGCTATGTTGTCTATTGCTCGGATCGTGTGATGGCGTCCTTGCCCGGAGTGGGCGAGGCCGTGGCGCTGTTCACCGACCTGGTGGTGCGCGAAGACCTGTTGCAACTGTTCGGCTTTCCGACGCTGGTGGAAAAGGAATGGCACCGTCTGTTGATGAGCGTGCAGGGCGTCGGCGCAAAGGCGTCGCTGGCCATTCTGGGCACACTTGGCCCCGATGGCGTCAGTCGCGCGATTGCTTTGGGTGACTGGAACTCGGTCAAAGCGGCCAAGGGCATCGGCCCGAAAACCGCGCAGCGCGTTGTGAATGAGCTTAAGGACAAGGCCCCTGCCGTCATGGCCATGGGGACTGCCGAGCCCACCGCCGCCCCAGTTCGGCCCGAAGATGACGCGGTGATCGAACCGGCCACGCCAGCCCCCAAAGCTGCGCCCAAGCCGAAACCCAATCAGTCCGCACAAGCCGAGGCGCTGTCGGCGCTTGGCAATCTGGGTTATGCTCCGGGTGAGGCGGCAGGCGCTGTGGCGCAGGCTGCTGGCGAAAACCCCGAGGCGGACACGTCTGGCCTGATCCGCGCCGCGCTGAAACTGCTGGCACCGAAATCCTAAGGGCACGATATGCAAGACTCTGATCCCACATTGCGCCCCGATCCGCTGCCCGAGGATCGCGACCGCGCCCTGCGCCCGCAGACACTGGATGATTTCGTCGGTCAGGCCGAAGCGCGCGCCAACCTGCGCGTTTTCCTGCAATCGGCCCGTCAGCGGCAAGAAGCGATGGATCACACGCTGTTCCATGGCCCGCCGGGATTGGGTAAAACCACGCTCGCGCAGATCATGGCGCGCGAACTGGGCGTGAACTTCCGCATGACCTCGGGGCCAGTTCTGGCCAAGGCCGGTGATCTGGCCGCGATCCTGACCAACCTCGAGGCGCGGGATGTTCTGTTTATCGACGAAATCCACCGTCTGAATCCGGCTGTGGAAGAGGTGCTCTATCCCGCGATGGAGGACTTCGAGCTTGATCTGGTGATCGGCGAAGGCCCCGCCGCGCGGACCGTGCGGATCGAATTGCAGCCCTTCACGCTGGTCGGCGCGACCACGCGTCTGGGTCTGCTGACCACGCCTTTGCGCGACCGTTTCGGCATTCCGACCCGGCTTCAGTTCTACACGGTGGAAGAGCTGAACCACATCGTGTCGCGCAACGCTGAAAAGCTGGGCGTGCGCTCTGATCCCGACGGCGCACGCGAAATTGCCCGGCGCGCGCGGGGCACGCCGCGTATCGCGGGCCGCCTGCTGCGCCGCGTGGTGGACTTTGCCATCGTCGAAGGCGACGGCGTTGTGACCCGCGAACTGGCCGACAACGCGCTGACCCGTCTGGGCGTTGATCAACTGGGTCTGGACGGTGCCGACCGCCGGTATTTGTCGCTGATCGCCGAAAACTACGCAGGCGGGCCTGTGGGGATCGAAACCCTGTCTGCCGCCCTGTCCGAAAGTCGCGATGCGCTGGAAGAGGTGATTGAACCCTACCTGCTGCAACAGGGTCTGATCCAGCGAACGCCCCGTGGCCGGATGCTGGCGCAAAAGGCGTGGGCGCATCTGGGTCTGCCTATGCCGAAACCTGCGGGGCAAACGGATTTGTTCGGCAAATAGCCGACCCTTGCCCTTCGGCCCCAAGAATGCGACATCGCCGCCAACGCCCAAAGGCAGAGGTTTGGCAATGGATCCGAAAGACATCGAAGCCCATTTCACCCGCAGCGACGGCAGTTTTCTGTTTGCGCGCTGGGGGCGTCCGCTGTCCCCGATCGTGTTCGGCGTGGCCGACGAAACCCTGTCGGTCGTCAAAGGCGCGTTCGAGGCCGTCTGTGCCCTGTCCGGTCACAAGATGGCCGAAACGGACCCCGAACTGGGCGCCAACGTCATGGTGTTCTTCTTCCGTGACTGGGCCGAGTTGCCCGAGGTGCCTGACCTTGACCGGATGATCCCCGATCTGAAGCCGCTGGTCGAACGTCTGCAAAAGGCGGACGCCAACCAGTACCGCATCTTCCGCTTTGATGAAGACGGCGCGATCAAGGCCTGTTTCATCTTCCTGCGGATGGATAAAAACCTGTCTGCGGTGCCTGCCGATACGCTGGCGCTGTCGCAGGTGGTGCAATCCATGCTGCTATGGTCCGACACGGCGTTCAAAGACCGCTCGCCCTTGGGGCAGGTGGAAAACGGCGCGGTGATCCTGCGTCCCGACATTGCCGGACTGCTGCGCGCGGCCTACGACCCGATCCTGCCGTCCATGGCGCAGGACCCGTCCCATGCGCTGCGCCTGTTCGCCCGCCTTCAGGCAGATCGCCCGGCCTAGTCGTCTTGCGACTGTCACACCGCGCGCTTAGGGTGCGTCACAACGGTTTAGGGGGTCTGCCATGTCACACACATTTCCGGTGCGCGTGTTCTACGAAGACACGGATATGGCGGGCATCGTCTATTACGCCAACTACCTGCGTTATATCGAACGGGCGCGGTCCGATTGGGTTTTGCAACTGGGGATCGACCAGCTGAAAATGCGGGATGAAGACGGCATTGTTTTCGCCGTGCGCCGCGTCGAGGCTGACTATCTGCACCCCGCCAAATTCGATGATCGCCTGACGGTGCACACCGAAACACGCGCCGTCACAGGGGCGCGTCTGATCATGCATCAGGAAATCCGCCGCGACGAAGAACTGCTCTTTCAGGCCGAGGTGACGATTGTCTGCGTCAGCCTGTCGGGCCATCCCGCGCGGCTTCCGGCAAATATCCGCTTGCAACTGCACTGATTACAGCCGCTCTCGCCAATGTGTTGGCTTTATCTCTCGTATTCCTGTATTCCTGCCTGCAATTAACGGCCCGAAAGAGGCTTGAGTTGGAAAGAGCAGGCTAATGGAAACAGAAACCCTTGCGCTGGCACAGGAGATCGACTTCTCCATGTGGGCGCTTTTTGCGCGCGCGACCCTGACTGTTAAACTGGTGATGTTGATGCTGGTTCTGGCATCCTTCTGGTCTTGGTCCATCATCATCCAGAAAATGATCAGCTACCGCAAAGCACGCGCCGAGGCCGAAGCCTTTGATCGCGCGTTCTGGTCGGGCGAGCCTCTGGATGAACTCTATGAACAGATCGGGCCTGAACCCGCTGGTCATTCCGAACGGGTCTTTGCATCCGGCATGACCGAGTGGCGCAGATCGCACCGGCAGGACGGCGGGTTGATTGCAGGCGCGCAGGCGCGGATCGACCGGTCGATGGATGTTGCCATCCAGAAAGAGGCCGAAGACCTGCAACGTGGGCTGCCGGTTCTTGCTACCGTAGGGTCCACAGCGCCTTTCGTAGGCCTGTTCGGTACCGTCTGGGGCATCATGCATGCCTTCATCGAAATCGCACAGCAGCAGAACACCAACCTTGCCGTCGTGGCCCCCGGTATCGCCGAGGCGCTTTTGGCCACAGGTCTGGGCCTTCTGGCCGCGATCCCGGCGGTTGTGTTCTACAACAAACTGTCTGCCGACAGCGACCGTATCATCGGCGGGTACGAGGCCTTTGCCGACGAATTCGCAACCATCCTGTCGCGCCAGTTGGACGCCTGATCCATGGGGGCAGGGGTTGTCAATTCTGGCGGAGGCGGCGGAAGCCGCAGGCGTCGCCGGCGCAGTGGCGGCAGCAGCCGTCCCATGTCGGAAATCAACATCACGCCGTTTGTGGACGTGATGCTGGTGTTGCTGATTATCTTCATGGTGGCCGCGCCTTTGCTGACGGTCGGCGTGCCGGTTGAGCTGCCGAAAACGGCGGCGACATCGCTGCCGTCGGACAACGAAGAACCGCTGACCGTTACTATTGATGCCGACGGTGTTGTCATGATCCAGACGACCGAAGTGGACCGTTCCGATCTGGTCAACCGCCTGCGCGCAATTGCGACGGAACGGGCCGACGACCGTGTGTATCTGCGTGCCGATGGGTCAGTGCCTTACGAAACCGTGGCCCAGATCATGGGCGCGCTGAATGCGGGCGGATTTTCGTCTATCGGGTTGGTCACGGATATTGGCGGCCCGACGCTTGACGGGGCGGGGAACTGAGGTTTTCCGGCATGAACACGGGTATGAAAATATCGGCGGCAGGGCACGCGGCACTTGTGCTGTTTGTGCTGTTCGGCGACCTGTTCCGGCCCAACCCCGATCCGGTCGAAGTGGCCGACGTGTCGATCCTGTCCGAGTCAGAGTTCGCGGCGCTGTCCCAGCCTGCGGCCTTGCCCGAAGCGACAGTAGAGGTCGAAGCGCCGCCCACGCCGGAACCCGAGCCCACCCCTGAACCGACGCCCCCCGCGCCGGAACCCGAACCTACGCCAGCGCCCACGCCGACTCCGGCCCCCGAACCTGCGCCAACGCCGGAACCCGCGCCCGAGCCCGTTCCGCAGCCTGACCCCGTGCCGCAGCCCGATCCGGTGCCGCAGGTCGTCGATCCGACGCCACCCGCGCCCGCGCCGGTCATAGTTGCGCCCGAACGTTCGACGCGCCCCGTGCCACGTCCCGCGCCGCGCGTGGCGGCTGAACCTGTTGCGCCGCAACCCGAAGACACCCCCGTTGGCGAAGAAGTCCAGCAGGCCGTGACCGAGGATGCCACCAGCGACACTGCTGTCGAGCAAGACCCGCAAGAGGCCACCGCGCCCGAAGAAACCACGACCGAAATCGTGACCGAGGCCGAACAGCCCTCGGGTGCGCCGACGGCATCGGTACGCCCGCAAGCGCGCCCGAACCGCCCCGCACCCGCGCCTGAACCGGAACCTGCCCAGACCGAAACCGCGACCACCACACCTGAACCTGCCGCTGATCCGTTGGCGGACGCTGTGGCCGATGCGGTCGCCTCGGCGCTGTCCGGTGGCACCACCACGCCTGAACCTGATCTTCCCGTCGGCCCGCCCATGACAGGCGGCGAAAAAGACGCGCTGCGCGTTGCGGTTCAACGCTGCTGGGTGGTCGATGTGGGATCGCAATCGGCCAACGTCACAGTCGTCGTCGGAATGGAGATGGAAGACACAGGCCGTGTCGTGACCAATTCCTTGCGGATGGTTTCGTCCTCTGGTGGTTCCGGCTCTGCCGTGGATACGGCCTTCCAGGCCGCCCGCCGCGCGATCCTGCGCTGTCAGGGCGACGGCTATGATCTGCCAGCTGATAAATACGCCCAATGGAAAGAGATCGAGATGGTCTTTGATCCCTCGGGGATGCGTCTAAGATGATCGGCGCAGCATCATACGGGGCACATATGCGCAATGCGCAATGTTTTTCCCACTCGAATTACGCCACGCGTTGCGGCACCGTCGCTGTAACGTTGAACCCTAGTTGAACGACAAAGCACTTTGGAAAGGCTTGCCATGTTAGGTCTCGGTCACGTTTTCAAACTCGGCACTTTGGGGGCGGCTGTCATGGCCGTTGGTCTGCTATTCCAACCGGCGGCCAGCTCGGCGCAGCCGCTGCGGATCGAAATCACCGAAGGTGTGATCGAACCGATGCCCTTTGCTGCCCCCGCCTTTGTCGCCGAAAGCGCCGCGGCCCAGAATTTCGCGCAGGAACTGAGCCAGGTGGTGTCGTCTGACCTGACAGGCACAGGGCTTTTCCGCGAAATCCCGCGTGACGCGCACATCAGCCAGATCACCAGTTTCCAAAGCCCCGTGCAATTCGCCGACTGGAAGGCGATCAACGCGCAGGTGCTGATCACAGGGGCCGCCGATGTGAATGCCAATGGCCAGTTGGTGGTGAAGTTCCGCGTCTATGACGTGTTCTCGGGTGCGGAAGTCGGGCAGGGGATGCAGTTTGTTGGCACCGCCGATGGCGTCCGCCGCATGGCCCATAAAGTGGCCGATCAGGTCTATTCCCGCATCACGGGCGAAACGGGCTATTTCGACAGTCGCGTCGTCTTTGTCTCGGAAAGCGGCCCCAAGGATCAGCGCGCCAAGCGCCTTGCGATCATGGATTACGACGGTGCGAACCTTCAGTATCTGACAGGCTCGGGCGCGATTGTTCTGGCACCGCGCTTTTCGCCGGACGGGTCGCGCGTGATCTACACAAGCTATCAGACAGGCGAGCCGCGCATTCACGTGCTGAATGTCGGCGATGTCCAAAGCCGTATCCTGCCTGCGCAAGGCGGCATGATGAGCTTTGCGCCCCGTTTCGCGCCCAACGGCCAAAGCCTGATCTATTCCGCGACCACAGGGTCCAACACCGATCTGTTCCGCATGGACATCGGGTCGGGTCAAGTCACACAGCTGACGACCAGCCCGTCCATCGAAACGGCGCCCAGCTTTTCGCCCGACGGGTCGCAGATCGTGTTTGAAAGCGACCGTTCGGGTACGCAGCAGTTGTACATCATGTCCACCTCTGGCGGTGAGCCACGCCGCATCAGCTTTGGCGAGGGCCGCTATGGCACGCCGGTCTGGTCGCCCCGTGGTGACATGATCGCGTTCACCAAACAGAACGCGGGCCGTTTCCACATCGGCGTCATGCGCACCGACGGGTCGGAAGAACGCCTTCTGACCGCATCCTTCCTTGATGAAGGTCCCACATGGGCCCCCAACGGTCGTGTGCTGATGTTCGCCCGTGAAACCCAAGGCGCCAGTGGCTCGTCCGCGCTCTATTCCGTCGATATTTCGGGTCGGAACCTGAAGCGCGTGCAAACACCGGCAGGCGGCTCGGACCCGAGCTGGGGCCCGCTGCAATAACAGGATCAGGGCAAAATCCTCACAGGATTGTGCTGGCAGGGCCTTGCCGACAATGTTCGGCAAGGATTCCCAACGGCTGATGGCTGTGCTAGATTCCTGACCAAGACAATCAGGCCATATAAATTCCGGCCGAAACGAGCAGGACAGAACACATGAAAACGCTTATCAACGCCACACTGATGGTTGCCCTGCTGGGCGCAACCGCCTGTACGCGTGCCGATCGCTTTGACGATATGAACGGCGCGGGTTCGGGCTTTGATGCGAATGCAGGTATCAATCAGGGCATCATCCCCGGCAGCGCGAACGACCCCCGTTCGCCCGCATACTTCAACCAGACCATCGGTGATCGCGTGCTGTTCGCCGTAGACCAGTCCACCCTGTCGCCCGAGGCGCAGCGCGTGCTGGACGGTCAGGCGCAGTGGCTGATGACCAACAACGACTATCTGGCCGTGATCGAAGGCCACGCCGACGAGCAGGGCACACGGGAATACAACCTTGCACTGGGTGCGCGTCGTGCGAACGCCGTGATGGAGTATCTGGTCGCCAAGGGCGTCGCGCAGAACCGTATGCGCTTTGTCTCTTACGGCAAGGAACGCCCGATCGAGGTTTGTTCGCAAGAGGCATGCTATGCCAAGAACCGCCGCGCTGTGACCGTCATTTCCATCGGATCGCTTAGCTAAGCCATGATCACGCGGGCTGTACTTCTTTCGTCTTTTCTTGGGCTTATGGCCGGTGGAGCCATGGCGCAGGATACGTCCACGCTGGCCGATATCCGTCAGGACCTGTCTGTCCTGACGTTCGAGCTGCAAAAGCTGAAACGTGAATTGTCCACGACCGGCGGCACCACCGTCGGTGTGTCGGGCAGCACGCTGGATCGTGTGAACGCGATCGAGGCCGAGCTTCAGCGCCTGACGAACCGGACCGAAGAAATGCAGTTCCGCATTGATCAGGTCGTCACAGACGGCACCAACCGGATCGGCGATCTGGAATTCCGCGTGTGCGAGGTGGAGCCGGGTTGCGATCTTGGCAATCTGGGTCAGACCAAGCCGATTGGTGGTGAGGTGGCCGCGCCCACACCGGCCCCTGCGCCCGCGCCGGAACCGGATGTGGCAGGGCATGACCTGCCGTTGACCGACCCGTCGGTGCAACTGGCTGCCAGTGAAGAACAGGATTTCCGCCGCGCCGAGGCTGCGTTGGAAAACGGTGAATATCAGGCGGCTGCGGATCAGTTCGCAGCCTTCCGCGAAACCTATCCCGGTGGCCCGCTTGAGGCGGCTGCCTTGGTCGGACACGGTCGCGCGCTGGACGGGCTGGGCAACACCCGCGATGCGGCGCGGTCCTATCTGAATTCCTATTCCGGCTATCCCGACAGCGCCATCGCGCCCGAAGCACTGTGGCGTCTGGGTGTGGCGCTGGCCACCTTGGGCAGCGTGACCGAGGCCTGTGTGACCTTGGCCGAAGTGTCGTCACGCTTTCCCGACAGCCCCTTTGCGCAGGATGCTGCAACGTCGCGTGCAGGTCTGAACTGCCAGTGACAGACGCGCCGTCTCTGCAAGAGCGGTTTGCCGGATCCATGGGCCAGCTTCTTGGCCCCGATTTCCCCGATACCATCGGTCTGGCCGTCTCTGGCGGGGGGGACAGCATGGCGATGCTGGCGCTGGCCCACAACTGGACGCGCGATTGGGGCGTAAAGCTGCGCGTGGTGACGGTGGATCACGGGTTGCGCTCTGAGGCGGCCGATGAAGCCGCGATGGTTGCCGCCGAATGCGCCACGCTTGGCTGGCCGCATGATACGGTGAAATGGACAGGCTGGGATCACAGCGGCAATCTTCAGGACGCCGCCCGCGCCGCGCGCGCCCGTCGCGCGGCCCGCGCGCGGCCGCCGCGCGGGCCGCCGGCTATGCCGGCGGCAATGCCAAAACGCAAGCAGCGGCGCTATTGCGGCGGGACGACGTGGCCATGCGATTGTCCGAACTGGACGCCGAGATCGCGGCGGAGCGGCGTGATGCGCTGATCGGCTTCGTGATCAAGCTGGAACCGGTGTACGAGGCCGCGCTTCAAGCCGGCGACCATGACACCGTGCTGCAGACCGTGGAGTTGCAGGCGCGCATCACCGGGCTGATCCATGGCGGCGCCACCATACGCCCGCACGCCGGACGCAGGGCTGCGCCAGACCCGCTGCCGGGGCACGAAGCGTTTCTGGAATTGATCGGTGCGGACGATGCCGAAGCGGCAAAAACGGCCCAGCCTACGCGGGGATGGCGGGGCCGGCCGCGTAGGCGCCGTACTTGGCACCTCGGTATCCATGACGCGCCCCCGGCGCCACGAAAAAAGATTCCCCACGGAGGCGGTGAGACGGTGAGAAGAACAAGAGGAAAAGCGAATTAACACAGAGATCACAGAGTGCACAGAGGGGGAAGACAAGAGGGAATGCGCTGCGCGCGGCAATATCTCGGTGTCCTCTGTGATCTCTGTGTTTCAAGCCTTTCAACCCTTACGAATCCATACCA
>CATNDK010000029.1 GCA_950096585.1 Thalassococcus halodurans
GCATCGAACGGCGAATTTCTTCATCACGACCGATGATCGGGTCAATCTTACCCTGCTCGGCGGCCTCGGTCAGATCGCGCGCATATTTAGCAAGGGCGTCATAGCCCTCTTCCGCGTTGGCGCTGTCCGCTGTGCGGCCTTTGCGAATGTCGTTGATCGCTTCGTTCAGCTTCTGTGCCGTGATGGCACCGGCCTCAAGCGCGTCTTTCGCGCCCGAGCGCACCATCGCCAACGCCATAAGAATGCGTTCGGCGGGCACAAAGCTGTCGCCTGCTTTGGTTGCGATCTTTTCGGCCTCGTCCAGAACACGGCCTGTCGCCGAATCCAGATAGACCTGACCTGCGTCGCCCGTCACCTTGGGCACCTTGCCCAGCGCGGTTTCGTTTGCTGTGCGCACACGATCCGGCGCGCCACCGGCGCGGGTGATCAGATTAGACGCTAGGCCCTGATCGTCGTCTAGCAGTGCTTTTAGAATATGTTCGGGAACAATGCGCTGATGGCTTTCCCGCATGGCAATGGTCTGAGCGGCCTGAATAAAGCCGCGCGACCGCTCCGTGAACTTCTCTAAGTTCATCGCTGTCTCCTTTTCCAAGCGCCCCTGTTTCCGGATGCCCACCACTGCGGCACATCCCCCTTTCGGGGCCTCGAGATTAAGATGGGGAGCGAATTCAACCGATGCAAGATTGCAACAGGTAAAAATTGCACGAAAATGTCATCGCCCACAGGCGCCGCGGGAACACCGATCAAAAACCCCTTTATTTGCTGAACTCAGCGGCGTTATGCGCGCTTCATCTCGACTTCACACGAAACCTGCGCTAGCGACGTCGCCGACCCCGTCACCAGCCAAGAAAAGGAATGCCCATGTCCGATGATCGCCTCATCGTAGCCCTTGATGTGCCCAACGCCCTTGCCGGCCTGAATCTGGCAGGAGAAATCGGGGATGCCGTTTCTTTCTATAAAATCGGTCTGGGTATGCTGACCGGTGGTGGCCTCGCCTTGGCGAACGAACTGAAGCAGGACCACGGCAAGCGCATCTTCCTGGATATGAAGCTGTTCGATATCGGCGCAACGGTCGAGGCGGCTGTGCGTGGTCTGGCCCAGTTCGATCTAGATTTCCTGACGGTCCACGGTGACCCCCATGTGGTGCGCGCCGCCAAAGAGGGTGCGGCAGGCAGCAACATGAAAATTCTGGCGGTGACGATCCTGACCTCTCTGGACCGTAAGGATCTGGATGACGGGATGATCATTCCGGGCGATGTGGCCGATCTGGTGGAAACCCGCGCGGCCCGCGCGCTTGAGGCCGGTGCCGATGGTGTCATCGCCTCGCCACAGGAATCCGCCCGTATCCGTGCACTGTCGGAAGCTGAAGGCAAACTGATCGTCACGCCGGGCGTGCGCCCTGTGGGTGCCGACCTTGGCGACCAGAAACGCGTGACCACCCCGCGTCAGGCGATCGACAACGGGTCGGACCACATCGTAGTGGGTCGCCCGATCTGGAAAGCCGCCGATCCGCGGAAAGCTGCACAAGAAATCGTGAATTCGCTGTCTTCTTGAAACTTATCCACAGGGTTCCGAGTTAACTCATCATAAGGCTTTTGCCAGAGGTGAGTTATGACAGTTGTTAAGACACAGATCAGCGACGTGACCTATAATGCCGCCGAACAGGCGTTCGAGGCGATGGTCACGTTCCATACAGGAACCGGCATTACCCGTGTCCCGAGCCGTCTCGAGGCGTCGCTCGACACAGATTTCGAAGCCGCAACCAAAGGGTTGATGGCCGCCGCACGGGAAAACCTGAACCGTCGTGATGCGCTGATGTCGCGTATTGTAGAAACCGGTATCCGCTCCAGTCGCGCGGGCGAGCGCAAACTGACAGGCATTCAGCGCTGGTTCGGCCAGTTTCTCGGCCAGGCGGCGTAACGGTTACACCATCGATAGCGTACTGGGCACGCCGGCCAGATAGTCGGCGAGCAGCCCCTGAAAATGCGGAATGGCATCGTGGCGCGCCAGAAATTCATCGGGCGCCATCAGGGACCATCCCGCGCCCTCCCCTCCGAATTTAATCCGATGTTCGGCCTGCGCATCCAGATGCGCGGCAAAGAACCAACTGGTGCCAGTCGGGCTCACACGCCGTCTGTTCCAGCAAATCTGATCATGGCCAACATCCAGACCGACCTCTTCCCGAGTCTCACGTAGAGCGCAGTCCAGTGGCCCCTCTGTGCCCTCACGCCCGCCGCCGGGCAAATCCAGATGGCCGGGCCAAGAGATACCCGGCGTGTGGTCGCGCTCTAGCACAAGCAACCGGTCGCCAATGAACAGGATCAGCTTCGCACCGTGGAACGGCTCTGATATATCAAGGGTCATTCCGGTTCGCGCCTTCCTGCTGATCCGCCCCTTTTCGTAGCACCTGCCAAGCACCCCGACCATGCCCGCCCTTTGCCGCAACTGCCTGACCCAGTTTGACACCGGCACACGTTGTCCGGAATGCGCCAGCCCCCGCGTGCTGTCGCACCCCGAACTCTGGGACCTGTCGATCGCGCATATGGATTGCGACGCCTTCTATGCCTCGGTCGAAAAGCGCGACAATCCGGAACTGGCGGACAAACCCGTGATCATCGGCGGCGGGCGGCGCGGCGTGGTGTCGACCGCGTGTTATGTGGCCCGCATCCGGGGCGTCCGATCAGCCATGCCGATGTTCAAGGCGTTGGCGCTGTGCCCCGACGCGGTGGTGATCAAACCGCGCATGCAGGTTTATTCCGAAGTCAGCCAGCTGATCCGCGAAAAGATGCGCGCGCTGACGCCGTCGGTGGAACCCCTGTCACTGGACGAGGCGTTCATGGACCTGACCGGCACAACCCGACTGCATGGTGCGCCGCCTGCCGTGATGCTGGCAAAGCTCGTGAAAGAGATGAAGGACGAACTGGGGATCACCGGATCAATCGGCCTGTCCCACAACAAGTTTCTAGCCAAAATCGCGTCCGATCTGGATAAGCCACGCGGCTTTGCCATCATCGGTAAGGCAGAAACCGCAGACTTCCTGCGCCCGAAACCCGTGCGCCTGATCTGGGGTGTGGGGCAGTCGACCCAGCAAAACCTTGAACGCGCGGGCATCCGTACGTTCGAAGACCTGCTGCGCTGGGATCAAACCGATCTTCATGCGCGCTTCGGGTCTATGGGCGAGCGGCTTTGGCATCTGGCGCGCGGGTCGGATCACCGGCGCGTTTCGGCCAATGCCCCGATGAAATCGATCTCGAACGAGACGACGTTCAACGAAGACACCGGCAACCCCGAAATTCTGGACGGTCACCTGTGGCGCATGTCTGAAAAGGTCGCGGACCGCGCCAAGGCCAAGGACATGGCGGGTCGTGTCGTTACGCTTAAACTGAAACGCGCGAACTTTTCGCTGATCACCAAACGCGTGTCGCTGCGCGATGCCACCCAGACAGCCGACCGCATCTACCGCACGGCGCGCGACTTGTTTGATCAGGTGGGCAACGAAGGCCCATATCGTTTGCTGGGGGTTGGTATTTCGGACCTCTGCGCCGCCGATCAAGCCGACCGTGCGCATGACCTGCTGGATCCAGACGCAGGCAAACGGACCGAGGCCGAACGCGCGACCGACAAAATCCGTGCACGCTTTGGCCCCGACGCGATCCTGAAGGGTCGCGCGCTGCGATAGGTCAGGAAAACAGCCGGTAGTACGCCCAATCCGGTAGGAACTGGGACAAGCGGAACAACCACGAAAACGGACGCGGGAAGGCGCGCGAAAACTTGTCGTTGCCCATGTGTTCGAAAACGATCTGCGCCGCGTCTTCGGGCTCCATGATGAAGGGCATCGGGAAATCGTTCTTTTCCGTCAGGCGCGTTTTCACAAAACCGGGGTTGACCAGTTGGACCTTCACTCCGGTTTTTCGCAGGTCGCAATACAGGCATTCCGCCATCGCCATGACGCCTGATTTCGACGCTGTATAAGCCACCGATCCAGGTAGGCCCCGATATCCTGTAAGGGAACCGGTGATCACGATGTGCCCCCGATCACGCGCTACAAAGTCAGGCAGAACGGCACCGACAACGCGCATCGCGCCGGTGAAATTCACATCAGCCATGGTTTCGGCCTGATCAAAATCCCACTCATCCGCGCCAAAGGGCCAATACACACCTGCAAGGAAAACCACGCCGTCAAGATGGCCAAGGTCCTTATACGCCGCTTGAACAGCCTCGCTGTCTTGCACGTCCAAAGGCATCACGTCCGATGGTGCAGGCAGGCGTTCAGACAGCTCTTTCAGTTTGTCCTCGCTCCGCGCACTCAACACCAGTTCGACACCGGCACGGCTTAGCTTTTCAGCGACCGCTGCGCCCAGCCCGTCGCTCGCACCGACGATCCAATACCGTTTTGCAACCCAGTTTTTCATGTCGCAGGCTCTTTCCGGATTGTGGCAACCAGCTCGGCGACTTTGACGCCAAATTTTCGGAACTGGCTGCGGTTCATGATCGTGCCGTTGTGGGTCAGATACATCCAGTCGGTCACGTTCAGCAGGTATCCCCCCGCATCCTTCGGAAGTCGCAGCCGATAGGCCAACTGCACCGCGCCACCGCAAACGGTTCCGCTCCCGCCACCTTCGACATCATCGGCACTGGCGGAAAACGATCCGTCTTCTTTCAGATCCAGTTCCCACACGCGGTCTTGGGTTTCACCACTGTCGTATCGAAAAGATTCGCGCATCACGCCGTGGTTGCCTGTCCATTCGATGTCAAACTTGGCAACAAAACGCGACACGACACGACCTGTCGGGCCGTAAATGATGCCTTCGCACAGCATCGGTCCATTCAAACAGGTTTTCAGATCGAAGTCGGTCACATCGTCGGAATAATCGTCAGGCACTTGCCCTCGGAAGCTTAGAAAACGGTCACGCAATACGGCCAAAATCAAAAAGAAAACCAGACCGAACAAAGCGCCGATCACCCAAGACATCCGATTAATCCTCTTTCAATTCTGTCTTCCAAAACACAGCTAGGGCAATCAGCTTTAATGCACAGGGTAAAACTGCATAAAGTAGCGATAATACCAACAACGCCTCGGGGCTGTTGTTCTCTCCGCTCTTAAAGCCCGCGGCATCAAGCGTTGGCAACAGCACAACGGCGGCAAATGCCAGCGTGAACTTGGACACAAACCCCCAAAGCGAAAAGCCTTCTGATGCGTTGGGTGAAATCTGGGACATACGGCGGGCAAAAATCGCGGGCAACAGGGTCATGTCTGCACCCAGCGCCGCGCCCGAACCGATGCAGATCGCCGCGAACGCCCATGTGTCGCCAGTGCCCAGCCAGAAGGCAAAACTGAAAGACACGATCGACAAGAGCATCGCGTAGATCAATGCGCGTTTCGCGCCAACACGTTCGGCAAAGCTGCCCCAAACAGGTGCGGCTGCCGCAGCCGAGACGAAGAACAACAGCAAAAGCGGCCCTTCCGCACCGGGCGCGCCCAGTCGCGCGTCGACAAAGAACAAAAACAGCGTCGAAGACACCGCCACAGGGGCCGCGTTGACCAAGGCCACAAACAGCAAACGGCGCGAGGTCGCATCGCGAAGAACTGGGGCGAACCCGGCGCCCTCAGCACGTTTGTCGCCTGTCCATTCGCGCCGCATCATGGCCCAAGCCACCGCGCTAAGCGCTGCAAATGCGACAGAGAAGACTGCAAAGGCAGGCAACCCCATGGCGGCCAGAACCGTCGGCGTGACCGAGGCCACACAGACGCCAACCAAACCGCCGGTTTCGCGCCAACGGGCCAAACGGACATGACCGGTGTCGCCCAAAGCGCCGGCGCGCGCCACGCCTTGGGAATAGAAACAGATTGTCAGGTATGAGAACGCCGAAAACACCGCCGTCAGTGTGATGGCGAACCAGAAAACCGGCGGGCCGACGGGTGAAACCGCGAACAACCCGATCATTCCAGCGGACATGACCGCCAGCGCGACAGCAACGGACACACCGCGATACCGCCTGACAGCTTCAGAGAGTTTGCCCAGCAGTGGGTCCTGCACCACATCGAACAGCCGAAGCGCGAATAGAACTGTGCCGAGCGAGGCCAATGACACCGCATACTCATCGGCGTAGAATTTCGGTGCGTGGATATAGATCGGCAGTCCGGCAGACGACAGGACAGCGGCAAACACGGCAAAGCCCCAAAGCCGCTCGGTCTTTTGGGTCACGAACTGACCTCGGATTTCGGGGGTTCTGGACGATTGCGGTACTTCGCGCCCTTCCACCACAACACCAGCGCCTGCCAATGGATCAGCGCCATCACACGGCGCGCCGCAAACGGGCGGCGGATCAGCGACGTTACAACATCCCGATTGCGCAGTTTACGACGGGGGCCGGTCAGCGTAGCAATCACACCGCCGCTTCCATGCATGAAGTCGATCCAGATGCCGACCCGATCCTCGCGGATATCGAAGCGGAACTCATATTCGCCATCAATCGGCTGAAACGGCGAGACGTGGAATATCTTTCGGGCAACAATCCTGTCATCGGGTTTGATCTCGGATTGGTCCGGTTTAACGGCCAGATAGGAATGGCGGTCTTTGAAGGTGTTCGTGACTTCGGCAATGACCGCAATCAGACGATTTTCGCGATCGTGCGCCAGCCAGAAGCTGACCGGATTAAACACATAGCCCAGCGCCCGTGGCTGCGCCAAAAGAAGCAGCGCACCGTCGGCGCGGATCTGATGGCGTTGAAGCACATCGCGCGCCCAAGAAGCGCCGCTGCCCTGACCGGGCACACCGCCATGATCGCGATCACGCACCGAAAACAGGTTGCCCTTGTTCAGGGAAAACAAGGTGGGCGTCTTATCCGTCTTTTCCGCATCGAACATCACGAAATCCACAGAGTACCGGAACGCATTGCTGATTGCGCCTTTTCGTCCGTGGAACGTGTGCCCCGATATGAAATCGACATGTGTCATGCAGCCTGCACCATACGTGTTTTTTCAAGAATTGCCTGAGCCACGTCAAACGCGCTGCCCAACCCGTCTTCGTGGAATCCGTTTTTCATCCATGCCCCGCAGAACCACGTGTTGTTGGTGCCGTTAAAGTCCCGCACATGACCCTGCGCTTCCAAAGCACCCAGATCGTACACCGGATGGCGCAGGGTGGTTTCGTCATAGATCAACTCTTCGCGGATCAGACGTTTGGAATTCAGCGTCACAAACAGCGGATCGCTTTCTGGGATCGGCTGAAGGCAGTTCATCCAGTAGGTCAGATCGATCACACCATTCGCCGCCATCTCGGCCTCGGTATAGTTCCACGCCGACCAGCAAACACGCCGCTTGGGCATAATCGCTTCATCAGCGTGCAGCACAACGCGGTTCGGCTGGTACTTGATCGCGCCCAGCGCCCTTGCCTCTGTCTCGGACGGATCGCTTAGCAAGCGCAGGCTGTCATCCGAATGCGTCGCCATGACGACCTCATCAAAATGCTGCCAGTCACCGTTCTGTAGGCGGATATCGACGCCCAGTTCAGTGCGGCGGATACCAGCGACCGGAGCGGACAGGCGCACGTCGACGCCCTGTGCCTTCAACTCGGCCTCAAGCCGTTTGACGTATTCAACAGAACCACCGTCGACAGTGTACCACTGGTGCTGACCCGTGTGATGCAAAAGCGCGTGGTTCTCGAAGAACTGGATCATCGCCCATGCCGGAAAATCCATGATCTTTTCGACCGGCGTCGACCAAATCGCACCAGACAGCGGCAGCAGGTAATAATCGCGGAACCAGTCACCCAGCCCCATATTTTCAAGGAAATCGCCAATGCTCTGGCGGCGGTCATTGGCCTGATCCAGCGCATTCGCGTTGAACTTCATAACATCCCGCAACATGCCGATGAACCTAGGGTTCAACAGGTTCCGCTTCTGCGCAAAGATCGCGCTGAAATCGCGCAAGCCGTATTCCAGATGACCACCCCGCAAACTGGCGGCAAAGCTCATGTTCGACTTCACGACAGGCACGTCCAGACGGTCGAACAGCTTGGCCAGATGCGGGTAGTTCGCATAGTTGAAAACGATGAAACCGGTGTCGACAGGTTGGTCGCCGTTCTTACCCGCAACGATGGTCCGCGCATGTCCGCCAAGGCGGTCCTCAGCCTCGATCAAGGTGACGTTGTGATCGTCCGCAAGAAAATGCGCGGCTCCCATTCCGGAAATACCCCCGCCAATGACAGCAATGGATTTGCGGGGTGTGTTGTGGGCTTCAAATGGCATTCGTACTCAACCTGTTCGTTTCACGACGTTATAGCGCTTACGGCTGTCAAATCCCTTTGGATGAAAAAGAATTTCTTTTTGTGCAAAAAATGATCCAGAAGGCGGCGCCCGCCGTAACACCTTCATGTTTCGGATCGATCACGATACAGATGGTTGTACTGCACCCGCACCTGCGGTGTGTTGCCCTGCGCCCGCAAAGGCCAAAAGGACAGTCGTCGACGTGAAAGAGGACAACCACGGTTACTGGATCGACCAGATGCGTCGTATCAGTGAGAACCGCGATGAAGACGCCTTCGTTGCGCTGTTCCAGCATTTTGCGCCGCGGATGAAATCGTTCCTCATGCGGTCCGGATCAGACAACGCACTGGCCGAAGAGATCGTGCAGGATGTGATGACAACCGTCTGGCGCAAAGCCCATCTGTTCAATCCCACCCGCGCCAGTGTGTCGACGTGGATCTACACCATCGCGCGGAACCGCCGCGTGGATCTGATCCGTCGTCAAAAACGGCCCGAGCCCGAGGATCTGCCTTGGGGTCCGGAACAGGAACCTGACCAGACCGATTTGATCGGTTTGCAGCAAGAAAGCGAACAACTGGGCGTGGCTTTGTCGGCGCTCCCCGAGAAACAAAGAATTCTGATCGAAAAGGCCTATTTCGGCGATCTGTCACACGGAGAGATTGCCGCAGAAACAGGCCTGCCATTGGGCACGATCAAATCCCGAATACGGCTTGCGCTGGATCGCCTGCGCCACGCCATGAGTTGAACGAGGCACTGCCATGATCAAACACCATCTGACCGAAGACCTCTTGATGGCCTACTCTGCTGGCGCTTTATCCGAAGCGTTCAGCCTGGCCGTTGCCACGCATATTTCGCTTTGTGACGAATGCCGTGCCGCTGCCGAAAGCTACGACGCCGTGGGCGGTGCTGTCATGGTCAGCACGGATGCAGCACCTGTGTCTGATTCCTGCCTGTCGAACACCTTGGCGGCGATCCGAGAAGCAGACACCGAAACACCAGCCCCGCGTTTGACCGACACAGTCTTGCCCAGTCCGCTGGCCGAATACGTCGGCGGTGGTGTGGATAAGATCAAATGGAAGTCCGCCGGTATGGGCGTGAAGCAGGCTATTCTGCCAACCAACGATGATGCGGTGGCGCGGCTACTGTACATCCCCGCTGGTGCGGCTGTGCCGGATCACGGCCATGGCGGGCTGGAATTGACGTGCGTGCTTCAGGGTGCGTTCCGCGACGAAGACATGCGCTTTGCCCGTGGCGATATCGAGGTCGCCACCGAAGAGGTCGACCACACACCAATCGCCGATATTTCCGAGGATTGCATCTGCCTTGCGGTGACAGACGCACCGCTGAAATTCAAAGGCTGGCTGCCGCGATTGGCGCAACCGTTCTTGGGAATCTGACCCAAGTCATCAATACCCGAACAAAAAAGGGGCGCGCCGACCGGCACGCCCCGTTTTTTGCGTAATCTAAGCGCGGCTTATGCCAGCGCCAGATCAATCGCGGATTCGCGACCGTTGCGGCCAGCTTCGATTTCGAAGGTCACAGCCTGACCGTCTTGCAGGTCACGGATGCCTGCGCGTTCCAGAGCTGTGATGTGTACGAATACGTCCTTCGCGCCACCTTCGGGTGCGATAAAGCCGTAGCCTTTAGTTGTGTTGAACCATTTCACGGTGCCCTTAGCCATCGTGTCATTCCTTTTCATAAATACTGCCCACGGAATGTGGCAGTCCGGCTTGTCAGATCGATAGGCAGCTGACAACGGTAAAGGAAGCAGGATGCGGGTCGGTATAACGTAGCGGTTTTCTACTTAGTGATTTTTACCAAAAAAGCAAGAATATTCGCGTGTATCCTTAGATCGCCAGACACGCAAAAGGCCCCACATCGGGGGCCTTTTATTTCGTTTGATAACAACGGGGTCCCGCGTTAGTGCCGCTTTTTCGGCGGGATCAGGTCGGTGATCGTGCCTTCGAACATCTCGGCGGCAAAGTTCACCGTTTCCGACAGAGTCGGGTGCGGGTGAATCGTGTGACCAAGGTCCACGGCGTCTGCGCCCATCTCGATCGCCAGCGCCACTTCTGCGATCAGGTCGCCTGCGTTGGTGCCCACAATCGCCGCGCCAACAACGCGTTGGTCATCGGGATTGAACAGCAGTTTTGTGATGCCCTCGGAACGACCGTTCGACAGGCTTTTGCCCGACGCAGCCCACGGGAAGACACCCTTTTCAACCTTGATGCCCTGCGCTTTTGCCTGCGTTTCTGTCAGGCCGACCCAAGCGACCTCGGGGTCGGTATAGGCGACCGACGGAATGACCATCGCGTCAAAGGCACGCTTTTCGCCGGAGGCGACTTCGGCAGCAACCTTACCTTCGTGAACCGCCTTGTGCGCCAGCATCGGCTGCCCCACCACGTCGCCAATCGCAAAGATATGCGACACGCCAGTGCGCTGCTGGTTGTCCACGGCGATAAAGCCGCGGTCATCCACCGCCACACCTGCGTTGGCGGCATCAATCAGCTTGCCATTCGGCTTACGGCCCACGGCGACCAGAACCTTGTCGAAGGTGTCGCTAAAGCCTTTGCCGGTGTCATCTTCGAACGTCACCTTCAGGCCTTCGTCCAACGCTTCTACAGCGGTGACTTTGGTCTTCAGGAAGATGTTTTCGTAACGCCCTTTGATGCGCTGCATCAGAGGTTTGACGATGTCCTTGTCAGCACCCGGAATGATCTGGTCCATCAGTTCGACGACCGTCACCTTCGAGCCCAGCGCATCGTAAACGCAGGCCATTTCCAAACCGATGATGCCACCGCCCAGAACCAGCATCCGGCCAGGGATGTCTTTCAGTTCCAGCGCGCCCGTGGAATCGATAACGCGCGGATCATCGTGCGGGATGAACGGCAGCGCGACGGGTTCGGAACCCGCTGCAATGATGCACTGGTCAAAGGACACGTTGGTCGTGCCATCTGCACCTTCAACAGCAATCATGTTCGGGCCGGTGAATTTGCCATAACCTTTGACAACCTTCACCCTACGGCCTTTCGCAAGGCCATCGAGACCGCCCGTCAGTTTCCCAACGACCGAGTCCTTGAAAGCGCGCAGTTCGTCCAGATCAATCTCGGGCTTGGCGAATGTCACACCGTGGGCCGACATTTCCTCGGCCTCGGTGATCACCTTGGCCACATGCAGCAGCGCTTTGGACGGGATACAGCCCACGTTCAGACAGACACCGCCCAACGAGCTGTTGGCTTCGATCAGGACAACGTTCTTGCCAAGGTCGGCCGCGCGGAACGCAGCAGTGTAGCCGCCGGGGCCAGAGCCCAGAACGACAACCTCGCCATGCACGTCACCTTTGCCGGTGGCTGTGCCAGCGGCCTCAACCGCCTTGGGGGCCTCAGTCTTGGGGGCCTCTTTCGGTGCTTCCGCAGGCGCGTCTTCTGCGCCTTCGAGCACAATGATCACGTCGCCTTGGCTAACTTTGTCGCCTTCGCTGACCTTGATTTCAGCGACTTTACCAGCGGCGGGCGATGGTACTTCCATCGTTGCCTTGTCGCTTTCCAGTTCCAGAAGCGGGTCTTCTTCGGCCACGGTATCGCCCACGCTGACCAGAATGGTCACAACGGGTACGTCCTTGAAATCGCCGATATCGGGTACTTTGACTTCCATCAGTTCAGCCCCCTTACAGCATCAACCGGCGCGCATCGGCCAGCAGGTATTTCAGGTGGGCTGCGAAACGGGCCGCCAGAGCACCGTCGATTGCACGGTGGTCATAAGACAGCGACATCGGCAGCATGTTGCGCGGCACGAACTGTTCGCCATCCCAAACCGGCGCCATCTTGGACCGTGTCAGGCCAAGGATCGCGACCTCGGGTGCGTTGACGATGGGTGTAAAGCTGGTGCCGCCGATGCCGCCCAAGGACGAGATCGTAAAGGTCGCGCCCTGCATCTGGTCGCCTTTCAGCTTACCATCGCGGGCAGCGGCAGATAGATCGCCCAGTTCTTTGGAAATCTCGACGATACCTTTGCGATCCGCATCCTTGATGACCGGAACAACCAGACCGTTGGGCGTGTCAGCCGCAAAGCCGATGTTGTAGTAGCTTTTCTTAATCAGCTTGTCGCCATCGGGGTGGATGGACGAGTTGAATTCCCAGTGCTTCTTCAGCGCGGAAACCGATGCCTTGATCACGAAGGACAGAAGGGTCACGCGGTAGCCTTCGGCCTTGGCTGCGGTGTCCAGTTCCTTGCGGTACTTGTCCAGCTCGGTGATGTCGGCTTCTTCGTTGTGGGTGACATGCGGGATGTTCAGCCACGACCGGTGCAGCGCAGGGCCCGAGATCTTCTTGATGCGGCTCATGTCCACATCTTCTACGGGGCCGAATCTCGAGAAATCGACAGCGGGGATCGGCGGGATGCCCATGCCGCCCTGTGCGGATGCGCCGCCACCAGCGGGGGCTGCTTGCGATTTAAGGGCTTTCTCCACGTCTTCACGCAAGATCCGGCCCTTCCGGCCAGAACCGTTGACCGACGCCAGATCAATTTCCACCCGACGGGCAAATGCACGTACCGACGGGGACGCGTGAACCTTGGAGAAACCGGCGTCTGTGACGGGCGCCGCAGCGGCGGGGGCCGATGCAGAGGCCGCCGCAGGGGCGGTTGCGGCTGCAGCCGGTGCTTCGGCTTTGGGTTCTTCCTTGGCTGTGCCTGCGTCTGCCGCGTCGATGATCATGATCACATCGCCTTGGGAAACGTTGTCGCCCTCGGCAACCTTGATCTCTTTGATCGTACCAGCGTGGCTGGACGGAACTTCCATCGTCGCCTTGTCGCTTTCCAATTCGATCAGCGGATCTTCTTCGGCCACGGTGTCACCCACGCTGACCAGAATGGTCACGACGGGTACGTCTTTGAAATCGCCGATATCGGGAACTTTAACTTCGGTTGTCATATCAAATGTCTCCTCGGGTCCGCGATCAGCTCAGGCGCGGGTTCGGCTTGTTGCCGTCGATGTCATATTTTTTCAGGGCGGCTTGCAGGTCCTTCTCGGACACGACGCCTTCGCGATAGAGGTCCACCATCGCGGCAGCCGCGATGTGGTTTGCATCAACCTCAAAGAACCGGCGCAGGTTCACACGGCTGTCCGAACGGCCGAAACCGTCGGTGCCCAGAACGGTGTAACGCCCGGGGACACAGGCACGAACCTGTTCCGCGTAGTTCTTCATGTAGTCGGTCGCCGCAATGAACGGACCTTTGGCACCTTTGAGCGTTTTCGCGATGTAGGGCACTTTTTCTTCGCCCAGCGGGTTCAGACGGTTGTGGCGTGCCGCATCCTGACAGTCGCGGGCCAGTTCGTTGAACGACGTGGCCGACCAGATGTCGGATGTGACGCCAAAGTCTGCCTTCAGCATTTCCGCCGCTTTGATCGCCTGCACAAGGATTGTGCCAGAACCGATCAGGTTGACGTGCTTCTTGGCTGGTTTGGCTGTCTTTTGCAGGCGGTAGATGCCCTTGATGATGCCTTCTTCCGAGCCCATCGGCATTTCGGGATGCTGATAGTTTTCGTTCATCAGCGTCAGGTAGAAGAATACGTCTTCCTGATCGACGAACATGCGCTGCAGACCGTGCTGTACGATCACCGCAACTTCGTAGCTGAATGTCGGGTCATAGCTGATACAGTTCGGGATGGTGCCTGCCAGAATATGGCTGTGACCATCTTCGTGCTGCAAACCTTCGCCGTTCAGCGTGGTCCGACCAGCAGTACCACCCAGCATAAAGCCACGTGCACGGCTGTCGCCTGCGGCCCATGCCAGATCGCCGATCCGCTGGAAGCCGAACATCGAGTAGTAGATGTAGAACGGGATCATCGGAACGCCGTGGTTCGAATAGGATGTCGCCGCAGCGATCCAGTCGGCCATCGCGCCCGCTTCGTTGATACCTTCCTGCAGAACCTGACCTGTGATGGCTTCTTTGTAGAACATCATCTGGTCGCGGTCTTCGGGGGTATAGTTCTGACCCAGCGGGTTATAGATGCCCACCGAACGGAACAGACCTTCCATACCGAAGGTGCGGCTTTCGTCCGGCACAATCGGAACCACCTGTTTGCCGACCTTCTTGTCACGCAGCAGCGTGGTCAGAATGCGGACAAACGCCATTGTGGTGGAAATTTCGCGGTCGCCCGTGCTTTCCAATTGGCCCTTGAAGGCGTCCAGTTTGGGGATTTCCAGCTTGGGCGCTTCGGTGTTCCGGACGGGGAACGCACCACCCAGATCTTTGCGGCGATCCGCCAGATAGGCTTTTTGCGCGTTGTTCAAGCTGACGAACGGAATGTCCTTTTCCAGCTCTTCGTCGGTCACAGGAATCCGGAACCGGTCGCGCATCGCCTTAAGCTGGTCGAATTGCATTTTCTTCTGCTGGTGCGTGGTGTTCTGGCCTTCGCCAGCGGTGCCCATGCCATAGCCTTTGACGGTTTTGACCAGAAGAACGGTCGGCTGACCTTTGGCCTCGGTCGCGCGTTTGAACGCGTTGTAGACCTTTTTCGGGTCGTGGCCACCACGGCGTAGCGCCCAGATCTGATCGTCGGTCCAATCTTTGACCAGTTCGGCAGTCTCGGGGTATTTGCCGAAGAAGTGTTCGCGGATGTACGCGCCGTCTTTGGATTTGAAGGTCTGGTAGTCACCGTCGATGGTTTCATCCATCAGTTGGCGCAGCTTGCCGGACGTGTCGTTTTCCAGCAGTTCGTCCCAGCCTTTGCCCCAAAGCAGCTTGATCACATCCCAGCCGGAACCGCGGAAGTTGCCTTCCAGTTCCTGAACGATCTTGCCGTTGCCGCGAACCGGACCATCAAGACGCTGCAGGTTACAGTTCACAACGAAGATCAGGTTATCCAGCCCTTCGCGCGCCGCCAGATGGATCGCACCAAGGCTTTCGGGTTCGTCCATTTCGCCGTCGCCAAGGAAGGCCCAGACCTTACGGTCGGACTTTTCGATCAGGCCACGGTTCTCCATGTATTTCATAAAGCGCGCTTGGTAGATCGCCATCAGCGGGCCAAGGCCCATCGAAACCGTCGGGAACTGCCAATAGTTCGGCATCAACCACGGGTGTGGATAGGACGACAGGCCGCCACCGGCGACCTCAGAGCGGAAGTTTTCAAGTTCTTCCTGACTGATGCGGCCTTCCATAAAGGAACGCGCATATATGCCGGGAACGACGTGTCCCTGGAAGAACACCAAATCGCCGCCGTGAATGGCCGACTTGGACCTCCAGAAATGGTTCAGACCGACATCATACATAGAAGCCGCAGACGCGAAGGACGCGATGTGGCCGCCGTATTCGGAAGACACCTTGTTGCGCTTCACAACTGTCGCCATCGCGTTCCAACGGTTGATGGTGCGGATGCGCCATTCCATCTCGTTGTCGCCAGGCATCTCGACCTCGTCATCGGGCGAGATGGTGTTCTGGTATGGCGTCGTCGCAGAGAACGGCAGGTTCGCGCCTGCTGCGCGCGCCTGTTGTACTGCTTTGTCCAAAAGAAAATGCGCGCGGTTCGGACCGTCGCGCTGAATCACGTCCTCGATCGCTTCCATCCACTCTTGGGATTCGACCGCGTCGATGTCGTTTTGGCTGTCTGTCATTGGCCCTCTTCCCTTTTTGGCGAGCCCCTCGCCATATAGTTCAGCGATAAACTATTATCGAAAAACCCACTAATGCTCTCGTTGAAAAAAGTGACACATCGCCGGAAGCGCGATCCCCTCCTCCTGAGAATCTTCGGAAATACCGATAACATTCTGCTCACCCCTGAGGCAGGGGCATAGCTGAGTAGCTTCTATGCGTCAAATGCATAGCTTAGTATTGTTTAACGCTAAACATTATTCGGCATTCCATTCATATCATTGAAAAAACTTTTCGCGCGACAAAAAGTTCCAAGACACACGCCAGACCGGCGTGCGCACAACGTTTGAAGCAACTGTAGCGTTATTTTCTCTGAATCAGTGTATTGATTGCAGCCTTGGCGTCAGGCTCGGCCAATTCTTCGAAATCGAAATTGTCCAACCGGCGGGCGCGGCGACTCGCTTTGTCGGCGCTGATCTTGATCTCGGCTACGTCCTTGGCGGCCTGACCA
>CATNDK010000030.1 GCA_950096585.1 Thalassococcus halodurans
TGGCGAACTCTTCGCGCTCCTGCATCGCGAGGCGGGTAAAAGCGTCATGGACGCCATCGCCGAACTGCGCGAGGCGGTGGATTTCCTGCGCTACTACGCAGCCCGCGCCACTGATGCGCCTGCGTTGGGGCGGTTTGCCTGCATCAGTCCGTGGAACTTCCCCTTGGCCATCTTCACAGGCCAGATCGCAGCCGCCTTGGCCGCAGGGAACGCGGTTCTGGCGAAACCGGCAGAACAGACGCCGCTGATCGCCGTGCGTGCCGCCGAACTGATGATCGAGGCCGGCGTGCCCCCCACTGCCCTGCAAATCCTGCCGGGTGACGGGGTGACAGGCGCTGCCCTAACATCGAACCCCGCCATCGACGGGGTCGCCTTCACCGGATCGACAGAGACCGCGCAGATCATTCACAAGACAATGGCCAAGCACCTGAACCCCGGTGCGCCGCTGATTGCGGAAACCGGCGGGCTGAACGCGATGATCGTCGATTCCACCGCGCTGCCGGAACAGGCGGTGCGCGATATCATCGCCTCGGCTTTCACCAGCGCCGGCCAGCGCTGCTCGGCCCTGCGATGCCTGTATGTGCAGGAAGACATCGCAGACGGGTTTATCGACATGTTGAAAGGCGCGATGGATTGTCTGCAAATCGGCGATCCTTGGCAGACGCGCTGCGATGTCGGCCCCGTTATCGACGAAGAGGCACGTGCAGGCATTCAGGATTATATCGACGAAGCCACATCCAAAGGCCGTGTACTGCATGCCCTGCCCTGCCCTGACACCGGCCACTTCGTTGCGCCCACGTTGATCAAGGTGAACAGCATCGCCGATCTGGGGAAAGAGGTTTTCGGCCCCGTCCTGCACGTCGCGACCTTCAAATCGGAAGAACTGGATGCCGTGATCGATGCGATCAACGGGACGGGTTACGGGCTGACCTTTGGCCTGCAGACACGGATCGACGATCGCGTTCAATACGTGGCTGATAGGATCGAGGCAGGAAATATCTATGTGAACCGCAACCAGATCGGCGCGATTGTCGGCAGCCAGCCCTTTGGTGGCGAAGGTCTGTCCGGCACCGGGCCCAAAGCGGGCGGGCCTTTGTATCTGGACCGCTTCCGTTCGCATCCGGTGGATCAAACCGAACCGAAGGTCACGCCAGACGCCCAACTGGAACTGCCCGGCCCGACCGGCGAATCCAACGTGCTAACGCTTCGCCCGCGCAAACCGATCCTATGCCTTGGCCCGACCAGTGACGACATCGCGCGTCAGGTCCAAATGATCGAAGCGATGGGGGGCTCCGCCAAAACCGTGTCCGGCCAGTTGGAGCCAGCCAAGCTGGCGGGCTTCAGCAACATCGCAGGCGCCATCTGGTGGGGCGATCATGACACCGCCCGCGGGTATCGCAAGGCACTGGCCCAGCGCGCGGGCCCGATCCTACCGCTGATCACGGGCGCACCTGACACAGGCCATGTGATGGGCGAACGGCACGTCTGTGTGGACACCACAGCAGCGGGCGGAAATGCGAAACTATTAAGCGGGGCATCTTGACGCCCCGCCCGTTCGCCCCGACTTTGATCCCATGTTTCCAATTCGCGATCACAATCCGTCGGGGCGCGTGCCCTTTGTCACCTACCTTCTGATCGCGGCGAATGTCCTGATCTTCATCGGCTATTACCCTCTCTTTTCCCAAGAGATGGAGCTGAACCGATTTTTCTATGATTACGCCCTGATCCCCGCCCGCGTCAGTCAGGGAGACGGGCTAAGTGGTTTCGTCAGTTCGATGTTTTTACATGGCGGAATCGCACATTTGGCTGGCAATATGCTATTTCTGTACATTTTCGGCGACAACATCGAAGACAAGATGGGCCATCTGGGCTTTGCCCTGTTCTATCTGGCATGCGGGCTGGCCGCCGGTGGCGCGCAGTATCTGACCGAACCCTTTACCCCTGTTCCCATGGTCGGGGCCTCGGGCGCGATTGCGGGTGTGATGGGGGCCTACCTGCTGCTGTTCCCAAGGGCGCAGGTTGATATTCTGATCATCCTGATCATCATCTTCCGCGTTATCACGATCCCCGCGTGGATTATGCTGGCCCTGTGGTTCGGCATGCAATTGATCGGTGGGATCGGCACGGCGACCGACGCAGGCGGCGTGGCCTATTGGGCGCATGCGGGCGGCTTTATTGCAGGCGTGGTGCTGGCCCTGCCAGTCTGGCGCGCGCTGGGCGGACCGGATTTCTGGGACCGGACAGACGGACAACCGCCTCATCCCGAAGCGACCTATCGCGTCGGGCGGACCAATGTTCCGAAAATCAGAAAAAAGCGCTGATTACGCTTCGCGGATCGTGCGGGCGAACTGATCGAAAATCTGGTTGTTCGCACAGAGGATCGAACCGCTTTCCAGCGGGTCCTGACCTTCACGTACACCGGAAACCAAGGCACCGGCCTCAAGCGCCAGAAGCGCACCAGCGGCGGTGTCCCAGATCTGAAGCTCACGTTCCCAATAGCCGTCGAAACGGCCAGCGGCGACATAAGCCAAATCCAGCGCGGCGGAACCAAAGCGGCGCACACCGGCGCAAGCGGGCATCAGGTTAGCCAGATCTTTCAGCGTGGCAGGCAGCGTCTTTTTCGCAGCGAACGGAATGCCTGTGGCAAAGATCGCTTCGATCATCCGCGTACGGCCAGAAACGCGCAGACGTTTGTTGTCGTTCAGCCATGCACCTGCGCCGCGCTCTGCGTAGAACAACTCGTCCTTGGCCGCGTCAAAGACCACACCAGCCACGATCTGGCCCTTGTGTTCCAACGCGATGGACACTGCCCAATGGGGCAAGCCGTGCAGGAAGTTTGTTGTGCCGTCCAGCGGATCGACGATCCAGCGGCGTGTCGGGTCTTCGCCGTCGATCTCGCCACCTTCTTCGGCCAACCAGCCGTAGGTGGGACGTGCGCCCAACAGTTCTTCTTTCAGGATTTTTTCCGCCGCCAGATCAGCGCGGCTGACAAAGTCGCCTGCGCCCTTCATGGACACCTGCAGATTCTCGACTTCGCGAAAATCTTTTACCAAGGAACGGCCCGCCTTACGGGCCGCTTTGATCATGATGTTTAGGTTGGCGCTGCCTTGCATGGCGATCGGGACTCCTAATTCGTCAGGGCGCGCGTATACGCGTCCTTTTCCCAGAAGCCAAGAGCAGCAGAAGGCTTAGCGGTAAACCACGCCTTTTTCACCGATAGGTGCATAGACACCCTTCACGCCAACAGGCGCGCTGTAGCTGCGCACGACCTTTTTCTTCGGCGCGCTGACACGGTTGATGTAGGGGCCTGCGTTCGGCTCGCCGCAGCAGATCACGCCACCCATCATCACAGGCTGCTGGCCTGCAGGGCAATTGTTTGCGGCTTTGTATTCGTGCATCAGAACGTTGCTGTTCGGATTGTGGGTGGCGTCGCCCTTGTAGGCATCATCCCACGCAAAAGCCGTCGACGTGCTTAGCACCAGTGCAGCCACCGCCGCCGGAAGTGTTTTTGTAAACCGCATGGGTTCCCCCGTAAAACTCTTGATACTCGGGACCAAAGCGCCCCACTTGCTGCGCTGAATCTTACCCAGACTGCTGATTAAGTCAAACTTTTCAAACCATTCATGATGGCTGATGTGTTGGAACGGACATCAATGAGCAGGCTTGATCCGGCATATTCCGATCCGGACAAAAACAAAAAGCCGGCACGCAGGGTGCCGGCCTTCGTAAAGTCATTGGTCTGGCGTTACAGCAGAGCTTGGAATTCGCGCCATTCGCCTTTGGACATGCCGGAATTTTCCTGCGTGACCTCTTCGCCTTTGATCATGCGGCGGACGCAGTCCAGTGCGGTGGACGACAGGGTCGCGCCGCCCATGCGGTAGTCTTCGAACGCTTTGTAGGCGTAGGGCACCCAATCAGCGACCAGTTTGCAGATTTCGTCGGCATAGACGCGGATTTCGTACTGGGCATGGGCATCGGCACGCAGGCGCAGGAAGTGCAGCAGGTTGTGCAGGTCCACCTTCCAGTACCACTGGGTGTAGACGTTTGCAGGCAGGTTCATGCGGGCCAGTTCGCGGGCCAGACCCTGCTGGTCGTCCTGACTGATCATCTCTTCGTAGTGATCATAGCAGCGCATCGCATCATCGCGCAGATAGCGCAGCACGCGCTCGGCCTCTTCGCCGCTCAGGGCTTCTCCGCGGCCTTGGTTGTTGACCACAGACTGCGCCGCCAGATGTTCCGGCGCAGGGATATAGAATTCGCGATCCAGAATCGAATAGCGGGCGGAATATTCGTTCACGTTTGCCGTCCGGTGACGGATCCACTGGCGCGCCACGAAGACGGGCAGTTTCACGTGCAGCTTCAATTCGCACATCTCGAACGGGGTCGAGTGCCAGTGACGCATCAGGTAGCGGATCAGACCTTCGTCATTCGATACGGCCTTGGTGCCTTTGCCGTAGGACACACGTGCCGCCTGCGTGATCGCGTTGTCGTCGCCCATATAGTCGATCACACGGACAAAGCCGTGATCCAGAACCGGATAGGCGGTGTACAGATGCTTTTCCATGCCGGGGGCTGTCGCCCGCAGGGTCTGTGTGGTGGTGGACCGCAGTTCGTTGATTTCGTCCTGTTGGTCTTGTGTCAGGGGCATGGTTTGTCTTCTCCCACCAGATGAATCGCTCGCCCCATATGTTGCAGATAACTTCGGGGAAAACCACCATATAGAGTGAAGACATTTAAGCCGCAGGAAAATTTATTTCGCGGTCAAGACCTTCGTTAAGGTTGACTTGGCAGTGGGGTATTCTCAGGGTATTGGCAAACCCAAATAAATTAGGTTCGGGGCAGTTAAGGCATGTTACGTATTTCCGCGATGATTTTGGCATTGGCGCTTGTTTCCGCGTGCGGCGGTGGCGGCGGCAGCAACCCGCTGCAGAACACCGAAGAAGAAGAAACAGACACGGATACCGGTACAGACACCGAAGACGATGCTGATCCCATCGGCGGCGATCGCACCTTACCGCCGGGCACAGCAAGCCCAACACCGGACACAGCAATTGTTCGCGTAGAAGCAGATGACGGCGAAGGCGCGGGTGTCGCAACCGGCTACGACTATGACTCGGCAACCGATACTTTCTACGTTGATAACCTCGCATTTGACGGCGACAACACATACAGCCGCGGGACTGCAGTATCGTCCTTGGCCCCGAATATTGCCGTGTATGAATCCGACGCTCCGGGCATCGATCCCATTTCCGGCCTTCAACACGATGATGCAGAATACCGTGCCGTCTATGGCGTCTCGGATACGGGTACGACAAAATTCGCGATTGTGCGTCCGGCCGGTTACAACGACTTTGGGTTCCGCGGATATACATACGAACGTGAAGGCAGTGTCACACTGCCCACCGACATTCAGGCGACCTACATAGGCGACTACGGCGGCGTCCGTGTCTACGAAGGCACCACAGGCCTCGACTATGTGACAGGCACAGCAGTCATGAGCGTGGACTTCAACGACTTTAACCAAGCTCCGGGCGTATCGCTTTATGTCGTTGACCGTCATCTTTACGATATCAACGGGAACGACGTGACAACCGAATATCTCGATGCGCTGATGGCCGCCAATACCCAAGGTGTTCGTCCGACCAACGGACTTGGCCAAGACAATCTGCCTGACATCAACCCCGTGATCCGCATAGATGCCGCCGATACAAACGGCGAAGTCACAAGCGAAGTCTTTACGCTGCTCGAACTGGACAATGGCTCAACCACGAACCTGTCGAGCGGTAACTACTATGCGATCATGGCAGGTGACGGTGCTTCCGAGATTGTCGGTATTGTTGTGATGACCGGTACAGACCCTAGAAACTCGACCTCGTTCGAAGAAACCGGCGGCTTCATCGTCACACGCTAACTGCGCGGACCTGATTAAAGAGGACGCCAACCATGCGACTGGCACGTTGTCTGATCTGCATTGCAGCCGCCAGCTTTGCGCTTGCGGCACCTGCCCTGTCCGATACTGGGGCAGGACAGGTCACTGTCGCGTCGGGAACCTACACGCCGGATGAAATGCGCCGATTGGCTGTGACCCTTTTGGTCAACCGTCAGCCAGCTCAGGCGTTGCGTGTGGCAGAGGCCCTGACTGTTCGCGACCCCGAAGACGCAGATGCGTGGTTGTTAGTCAGTCGTGCTGCGCGGGATGTAGGACAGAGCGATTTGGCAAAATCCGCTGCGCAGAATGCGTGGAAATATGCCAATAACGATGAGGTCAAATATGCTGCGGCCTTGGCCAATGCGCAGGCCCTGTCGTCGGACGGGGCACGCACGAGGGCGCAGTGGTGGTTGCGCAGGGCGTTGCAGATTGCGCCGACACCGGAACTGAGGGCCAAGGCCGAGCGTGATTTCCGTTATGTGCGTGAACAAAACCCGTGGTCCACGCAACTGAGTTTCTCGGTCTCGCCCAGTTCGAACGTTAATGGTGGATCTAGCAGTGACACGGTGTCGATTTACGATCTGCCGTTCGATTTTGTGCTGCAGGGATCGGCACGCGCGCTGTCGGGCGTTGAATATTCCTACGGACTTTCCACGCGTTACACGCTGCGAAAGACGAAACAGACAGGTACAAGCCTAAGCTTTGCGGCTTCGCACAAGACCTACAGCCTGTCCGAGGAAGCCAAGGATATTGCACCTGACACCAAGGGCAGCGACTTTGCGCTGACCCAACTGTCGGCGGGACTTTCACAAGACTGGTTTGCCGCCAACGGGCGTTTGGCGCTGAACGGCCAGATCGGTGTGAACAAGGCGTGGCACGGCGGTGAGCCACTCAGCCAGAGCGCGACCGCCTCGACCGGCCTGAGGTATGCAATCACGCCAAAGCTGGCGGCAAGTTTGACTGTGAACCACGAATGGCAGGAAGGTCTGGGCGAACGCCAGGACGCCGATTTGCTGCGCAGTTCGGCCAGCCTGAGTTACGTCATACCCGGCGGCCACGGGCTTCAGGTCGGGGTTGGTCAGGCCAGCAGCCAATCGGACGCGACCTATCTGGATTTCGAAGAACGCTCTGCCTTTGTGGCATTCGCATGGGGTAAGCCCGTGTTCGGCACAAAGGTGCAGCTGGCCGTTGATGCCAAGCACCGCCACTTTGATGCGACCACCGTGTCGTTTGGCGACCGTGACGACTATACATACGGGGCCGAGGTGAATTTCACCATCAATGCGCTGGATTACTACGGCTTTGTTCCGACAGTAAAAATCCGCACGGAAGAGACGGACTCGAACCTAGCGATTTACGACCGGGACAATCTGGGTTTGCAGCTGGGCCTGAAATCCCGCTTCTGAGCCCCTCGACAAACCCGCGCGGGCCGCTACCCTCGGATAAAGATTTCCAACCGAGGACACCCTATGTCGATCCGATATTTGCACACGATGGTCCGCGTCAAAGACCTTGAGGCGTCGATTGCGTTTTACAAACTGCTTGGCCTGAAAGAACGCCAGCGCAAAGAAAGTGAGGCGGGGCGCCTTACGCTGGTGTTTCTCTGCCCGCCGGATCAGGACGATGGCACCGCCGATGTTGAGCTGACGTATAACTGGGATGGCGATGACGGGCTGCCTTCGGACAGCCGCCACTTCGGCCACCTCGCCTATAAGGTCGGCAACATTTATGAACTTTGCCAAAAGTTGATGGACAACGGCGTGACGATCAACCGCCCGCCGCGTGATGGCCACATGGCCTTTGTGCGCTCGCCCGACAACGTGTCGGTCGAACTGCTGCAAGAGGGCGATGCCCTTCCTCCGCAAGAGCCGTGGGCCTCGATGGAGAATACAGGCCATTGGGAAACGGCAGCAGGCAGCGGCGATCCTTTTACCATCGCGCCCTAACCGGCGCGGTGGCGGCTGCTGCCTTCTGTTTTCCCGCGCTGGCTCGGGCTGATTGCAGCTTGGCCCTGTTGTTGGCGCTGGATGTGTCCTCATCGGTTGACGCGGACGAATACGATCTTCAACGCAATGGCGTGGCTTTGGCGCTGGACGATCCCGACGTGCGCCGCGCGCTGCTGGCATCCGGCAACCCCGTTGCCCTCGCCGTCTACGAATGGAGCGGCCGACGACAGAACCATATCGTTCTGAACTGGTCCCTGATCAACGACAACTCCGACATCGATCGGGTCGTCGCGGCCATAGCCTCGTCCAAACGCAGCTTTACGCGGTTTCCGACCGCGATGGGCTATGCCCTTGGGTTCGGAGCCACGATGCTGGAGCGTGCGCCGCAATGTGATCGCAAGGTGATCGATGTTTCAGGCGACGGCATCAGTAATGACGGGTTCGGCCCGCAATTGGCCTACAAACATTTTCCGTTCTCTGATGTCACCGTCAATGGCCTCGCCGTTCTGGGGGCCGACCCGATGGTTGAATTCTATTTCGAGGATCAAGTGCGCCACGGTCCGGGCGCCTTTGTCGAAACTTCCACGGGCTATGTCGGTTACAAAAACGCGATGACGCGCAAACTTTTGCGTGAAATCGGCGGTATGGTGGTCGGCCATCTGGATGATCCGGATCGTGCCGATGTTGCCGCCAATTAATAAATGTACCTGATCTGATCGGTCCAATAGCGTTCGACACGCTTGAGGGAATCCGTGATATCCAGAAGCCCCTCTGCGCGCAGAACGTTCTTTTTCTCAATCCCGTCCGCGTGACGCTGGAACAGCTTGTCCACAATCGCGCGGATTTCGCGGCCCTTTGGCGTCAGCTTTACCCGCACCGAGCGGCGGTCGATTTCGCAGCGCTGGTGATGCATATAGCCCATTTCGACCAGCTTTTTCAGATTATAGCTGACGTTCGAGCCCTGATAATACCCGCGAGATTTCAGCTCGCCCGCCGTCACTTCGTTATCGCCGATGTTGAACAACAAAAGCGCCTGAACGGCGTTGATATCCAGCACGTTGGTGCGTTCGAATTCGTCCTTGATCACATCCAGCAGCAAACGGTGAAGCCGTTCGACCAGTGCCAATGCCTCAAGATACCCGGTCATGAACCCGGAACGGGCCGGTGTACCGAGCGTGGAATGTATGCTCATCTGTCTCTCCGTTTGTCCGTAAACGCAGAGAACGTTGCGCTAATTTCACGAAAAATCGGTTAAACCACGACGTTTCGATAAAATCTGAGTTATTTCGCAGGCTCTTGGGCTGCAATTTCGGAAATCAGACCGGAAAATTCCGAAGGCGCCGCATCCTGACCGGAAATCCATTTGTAAAGATCCTGATCATTTTCCGACAACAGATCATCGTAATGGGCCAGTTGGTCGTCTGTCATGCCCGACAGACGCGCATCAGCAAAGCGCATCAGGATCAGATCCATTTCCTTCGTCCCGCGACGCATGGACCGCATCGCCAAGCGCTTGATCTTGTTTTCGCGGGTTTCATTTTCCGGTCGGATTTCCTGCATATCAGCCCCCGTTGGCGATTGCGGTCCGCAGACGTTTTTCCAAACGCGACATACGGCCAGCCATCGACTTAATTTCAACCTGCAGATCACGCATGTCCTGCAGGACGGCCTTTACATCAGCGGAGGGGGCCGTTTCGTCAAGGGGTGCTTCAACACCGTCACCTTCGCCCATCAACAGCCAGCCAATCGACACGTTCAACAGCCCCGAAATCATCGAAAGCTTGTTTGCGCGAGGCTCCGAGATATCTGCTTCCCAGTTCTGCAGCGTCTTCAGTTTGACACCGATGCGACGTGCGAACTGTTCCGGCGTCATTCCCGCAGCGTCCCGTGCAGCCGCGATCCGGTCACCGAATGTTGCTGTTTCAGGTCCATACCAGTCGTCTGTGCTCATCTGTGTCTCCTTATAGGTCGTCAGTTTCATACAGCATTGCATGCCCGTCGATGCCGACTTAAGACATGGGTAACAGCCATATCGGGAACGGTTTCCATGCCCTTTTTGTCCGAGACCCTCGCGAGGGTCAAACCATCTCCCACCGTTGCAGTTTCGCAATTGGCCCGTGAACTGGCCGATGCAGGCAAGGATATTATCTCGCTCGATGCCGGTGAGCCCGACTTTGACACGCCTGAAAACATCAAGAAAGCCGCTATTGCGGCAATTCATGCAGGTAAAACGAAGTATACAGCGCCCGACGGCATTCCCGAGTTGAAGCAGGCCGTCTGTGACAAATTCCAGCGCGAAAACGGACTGAGCTATCAGCCATCGCAAGTGTCTGTTTCTACCGGCGGCAAGCAGGTTCTTTACAACGCCCTAATGGCCAGCCTGAACCCCGGCGACGAGGTGATCATCCCTGCCCCTTACTGGGTCAGCTACCCCGACATCGTCCGTCTGGGCGGGGGGACACCTGTGATTGTCGACTGCCCTATGAACACCGGCTTCAAGCTGACGCCCGACGCCCTTGAGGCAGCGATCACGCCGAACACAAAGTGGTTCCTGTTCAACTCGCCCTCCAACCCGACCGGTGCGGGGTACAGCTGGGACGAATTGAAGGCTCTGACAGATGTTCTGCTACGGCACGAACATGTGTGGGTTCTGACAGACGATATGTATGAGCATCTGGCTTTTGGCGATTTCAAGTTCCGCACGCCAGCACAGGTCGAGCCCAAGCTTTATGACCGCACACTGACCGTGAACGGCGTGTCAAAGGCTTATGCCATGACAGGCTGGCGCATCGGCTATGCCGCTGGCCCCGAGGTCATCATTAACGCCATGCGCAAGATCCAGTCGCAATCGACAACCAACCCCTGTTCGATCAGCCAGTGGGCCGCTGTCGAGGCGCTGAACGGCCCTCAGGACTTCCTCGGCACCCGCTGTGATGCTTTCCTGCGCCGTCGCGATCTGGTTGTTGCGGGTCTGAACGCTTGCGCAGGCATCACCTGCCCCACTCCTGAAGGTGCGTTCTACGTGTATCCGTCTGTCGCAGGCTGCATCGGTAAAACCAGCGATGGCGGACGCAAGATCGAGAATGATGAGGATTTCGCAACCGCGCTTCTGGAAGAAAAAGGCGTGGCCGTCGTCTTTGGCGCGGCTTTTGGCCTAAGCCCGCATTTCCGCATCAGCTATGCCACCTCGGATGAGGCCCTGACCGAGGCCTGCGACCGTATCAAATCCTTCTGCGCCGGACTGACCTGAGGTTTCCCATGACTTTGCCCGAGCTATACTTCCGTGTGCGTGAAAATGGTGCTGTCGTCTTCCGCGTCGATACGGAAAACCGGCAACGCCGGATCGATATGGAACAGATCGCCGTGGCCAATGTCCGCAATGGCGATATCAAACCCCATGGCGATCGCACCCTGACCGAGGGCGAAAAACTTGCCATCCAAGACTGGATTTCGGACCGTCAGGCGCTTCTGGCGCAGCGCGACGTGGATGACATCCACCGCGCCGTGGACCATCTGAACCTGACCACCCATTGGGCCCAATCCAAAGCCAGTGATGACCAACTGGAAAGCGTCACAGACGCGCTTCTGCTGGCCATGCACGACCTGCGGAACGTTCTGGTCCGCAAAAAGGCCGACCGGCTCGCTTCCAAATAGATTAAAAAAGCTTTCGAACAAATTCTCTCAACAAGAAATTGCTTTTCGATCAAAGGTAAACAACGAAGGAGCTTTGCAGCGATCAAGCCTGTAAGGCACCCGTCCGCTACTTAGTGAAAACGGGTCACCGGGAAGCTCTGCGACAATCGTGCCCCGAGAAAGAGCAAGACTCTCGCATGCAAAGGAGCCGCCTTGTCGGCGCGTCACCGGATTGTAACTGTTTGAAGGATGTCGCCAACAGATGGCGTCTTTTCCAGCTATCACATCCAGTTTGTATTCTTCTGGTACCCCACGCTGGTTTCCAGGGTACCAAAGCCAAGCTTTTCCTTGCGGCGCGAGGTAGTTTACCTGAAACCCATGCGCGCGAGAAAACGACAAATAGGTTCTATTAGGCTGTGGATAATCCATGACGCCATTTTCGCGAGAAGCGAATTCAGTTACTGAGCTAGCGACATCCGAAGTTTGTTGTAGAGAAACACAGCCAGTGACCACAAACGATATGATCAATGTGCTTACCAACCACTTGGCAGGCATGTTCAACAATCCAGATCCACTGTCCAACCGTCAAAATCGCCTGAAATCTTGGTACGCAAGAACGCTAGGTCAATCGTTTGGATATCCCAACCGACAAACGCCAAAACGCCAGCGTCGAATTTTCCTTTGCATCCTGTGGCTGCACGAGATGCGGCTTCCACGTCCTTAATATAGTAGGGTGTAGGCTCTCCGACCAATTCAACAATCGTGTGATTGTATTTAACCACACGAGCCACGCTGAATGTTTTATCATTCACAGTAACCGTTTTAGCTGTGGCCTGTGCGGCTTTCACAATCGCGCGACTTTCGGCGCGCTTTGCCTTTTGCTCTGGTGTAAGTTGAGGACCGCCACAAGCCGAAACAAATGCTGCAGCAAGTAAAAGAGGAAATAGAATTTTCATAATCAACCCTTAGTATTTTTCCAATTTCTATTTTTTTGACCGACAAAAGTAAATGAAATTGTGGCCACTCAATAATTGCGACTTCCACAACAAAGCTGACAGAAACTTAAAGCAAGCAAGTCATCTGTGCTTCAAACATGTTTTATCTATTTAAGAAATTGAAACCACATCGAGTTTGGATCGGTTAAGGCATTGAGTAATGGGAATATCTCCCTGACGCCCGGAACTGAGCAAAGCAGCAAAGAAAAAAAGGCCCCGCTCATCGCAGGGCCTTTTCCAATTCATATAAAGACGATCTTACTCGCGGCTTTCCGGCGTATCGACGACCAGTGTGTCGAACGCGTCGCCACCGATTACGTCGTCTTCGCCAGCCGATGCTTCCGGAGCAGCCAGAGCAGCCGCAGCTTGCGCTTCGTCGCGGCGTGCTTCGATCACGACGTTGTCGCGCTCGGTTGCGATACGACGCACTTTCTGCATCGCGCCACCTGTACCGGCAGGGATCAGACGACCCACGATGACGTTCTCTTTCAGGCCAACCAGCTTGTCTTTCTTGCCCTGAACCGATGCCTCGGTCAGAACGCGGGTTGTTTCCTGGAAGGACGCAGCCGAGATGAACGAACGGGTCTGCAAGGACGCCTTCGTGATACCAAGCAGGATCGGTTCGCCCTGTGCCGGACGGCCGCCCTTCTTGATGGTCTTCTCGTTCATCGCGTCGAACTCTGCCTTATCGACATGTTCGCCCTTCAGAAGCGTTGTGTCACCGCTGTCCAGGATTTCCCACTTCTGCAGCATCTGGCGAACGATCACTTCGACGTGCTTGTCGTTGATCTTAACGCCCTGCAGACGATAGACGTCCTGAACTTCGTCGATCATGTAGTTCGCCAGCGCTTCGACACCCATGATTGACAGGATGTCATGCGGCGCGGGGTTGCCGTCCATGATGTAATCGCCCTTCTGGACAAAGTCGCCTTCGCCAACCGGAATATGCTTGCCCTTCGGGATCATATATTCCTTCGGCTCGAGGCTGTCGTCCGCCGGCTCGATCGAGATGCGACGCTTGTTCTTGTAGTCCTTGCCAAAGCGCACATAGCCGTCGATTTCCGCGATGATCGCGTGATCTTTCGGACGACGTGCTTCGAAGAGTTCGGCCACACGCGGCAGACCACCGGTAATGTCCTTCGTCTTCGCACCTTCGCGCGGGATACGGGCCACAACGTCACCAGCCTGAACCTTCTGACCGTCTTCGGACGACAGGATCGCGTCCACGGACATCGGGTAGGTGATCGGGTTGCCAACCGCGTTGCGTACGGGCTCGCCATCTTCACCCATCAGGATGATTTCCGGCTTCAGCTCGTTGCCTTTCGGCGCCGCACGCCAGTCGATCACGATCTTCTGGGTCATGCCTGTCGCATCGTCGGTCTCTTCGCGAACGGCCAGACCGTTCACAAGGTCGACGTGACGGACGATACCGTCTTTCTCGGCGATGATCGGCAGTGTGTACGGGTCCCATTCGAACAGTTTGTCACCGCGGGCAACATCCTGACCTTCTTTCAGGAACAGCTTTGTACCATAGCCCAGCTTGTGGCTGGCGCGTTCGGCACCGTGCTCGTCCATGATCCGCAGCTTCATGTTGCGGCCGACAACCAGTGTTTCGCCGTTGGCGTTTTCAATGGTCTGGTCGTTTTCGTAGGCGATCTTACCTTCCTGCGATGCCTCGAGGAAGGACTGCTGACCACCCTGAGCAACACCACCGATGTGGAACGTACGCATGGTCAGCTGTGTACCTGGTTCACCGATAGACTGAGCGGCGATAATACCGACAGCTTCACCTGTGTTCACCATTGTACCGCGTGCAAGGTCACGACCGTAGCACATTGCGCAGACGCCTTCTTCGGCCTCACAGGTCAGCGGCGAGCGGATGCGCGCTGTCTGAACTGCTGCCTCTTCGACGGCATCGGACATACGTTCGTCGATCAGCTGGCCTTCACGGATGATGACCTCGTCTGTACCCGGACGCAGGATGTCTTCTGCAGCCACACGGCCCAGAATACGTTCGCCCAGGGATGCAACAACTTCACCGTCGTTGATGGCGGCTTCTGCTGTGATCGACTTGTCAGTGCCACAGTCATTCATGCGAATGATGCAGTCCTGCGCAACGTCAACCAGACGACGTGTCAGGTAACCCGAGTTCGCAGTCTTCAAAGCGGTATCCGACAGACCCTTACGGGCACCGTGTGTCGAGTTGAAGTACTCGAGAACGGTCAGACCTTCTTTAAAGTTCGAGATGATCGGCGTTTCGATGATGTCGCCGTTCGGCTTTGCCATCAGGCCACGCATACCACCCAGCTGCTTCATCTGAGTAACCGAGCCACGAGCACCGGAGTGGGCCATCATGTAAACCGAGTTCGGTTCCATTTCTGCGCCATTCTCGTCGTGCTGCGATGCCGAGATCGTGCTCATCATCGCTTCGGTGACTTTGTCGTTACACTTCGACCACGCATCGACAACTTTGTTGTACTTTTCGCCCTGAGTGATCAGGCCGTCCATGTACTGCTGTTCAAAGTCTTTAACCTGATCACGTGTCTCTTCGACGATCGGCCATTTGCTGTCAGGGATAACCATGTCGTCCTTACCGAACGAGATGCCTGCCTTGAAAGCTTCTTTAAAGCCGGTGGACATGATCTGGTCACAGAAGATGACCGACTCTTTCTGACCGCAGTAACGGTAGACGGTGTCGATGACTTTCTGCACGTCTTTCTTACGCAGCAGCGTGTTGACCAGGTCAAACGGAGCTTTTGCGTTCATCGGCAGCAGAGCGCCCAGACGGACACGGCCCGGCGTTGTTTCGAAACGCTTCCAGACTTCGTTGCCTTCTTCGTCGATCTGCTTGACGCGGCAGGTGATCTTGGCGTGCAGGTGCACTTCGCCAGCGTTCAGGGCGTGTTCCACCTCTTCCAGCGACGAGAAGGACATGCCTTCGCCCTTCATGCCTTCACGCATGATGGAGACGTAGTACAGACCCAAAATCATATCCTGCGACGGAACGATGATCGGTGCGCCGTTTGCGGGCGACAGAACGTTGTTCGTCGACATCATCAGAACGCGGGCTTCAAGCTGCGCTTCCAGCGACAGCGGTACGTGAACCGCCATCTGGTCACCGTCGAAGTCGGCGTTAAAGGCCGAACAAACAAGCGGGTGTAGCTGGATCGCTTTACCTTCGATCAGAACCGGTTCGAACGCCTGAATGCCAAGACGGTGCAGCGTAGGCGCACGGTTCAGCATGACGGGGTGTTCGCGGATAACCTCATCAAGGATATCCCACACCTCGGGACGTTCTTTTTCGACCAGTTTCTTCGCCTGCTTAACAGTCGAAGATAGACCTTTGGCCTCAAGGCGCGAATAGATGAACGGCTTGAACAGTTCGAGCGCCATCTTCTTCGGCAGACCACACTGGTGCAGCTTCAGTTCCGGACCGGTCACGATAACCGAACGACCCGAGAAGTCGACGCGCTTACCCAGAAGGTTCTGACGGAAACGACCCTGCTTACCTTTCAGCATGTCGGACAGCGACTTCAGCGGGCGCTTGTTGGCACCTGTGATGACGCGGCCACGGCGACCGTTATCGAACAGAGCGTCAACAGATTCCTGCAGCATCCGCTTTTCGTTGCGGACGATGATGTCAGGCGCGCGCAGTTCGATCAGACGCTTCAAGCGGTTGTTCCGGTTGA
>CATNDK010000031.1 GCA_950096585.1 Thalassococcus halodurans
TTCATCGCATCGACGTCCAGACCGGAGTCTGTTTCGTCAAGGATGCACATCTTGGGTTCCAGCATCGCCATCTGCAGGATTTCGTTACGCTTCTTCTCACCACCCGAGAAACCGACGTTGACCGGACGCTTCAACATATCGGCGTCGATTTTCAGTTCCTTCGCTTTGGCGCGGATCAGCTTGAGGAAGTCGGCTGCCGACATTTCTTCTTCGCCGCGGGCTTTGCGCTGCGCATTTACCGCTGTGCGCAGGAAGGTCATGTTGCCAACACCGGGGATTTCAACGGGGTACTGGAACGCAAGGAAGATGCCCGCCGCGGCGCGCTCTTCGGCTTCCAGCTCAAGCATGTCTTCGCCTTCCAGCGTGACCTCACCATCGGTCACCTCATAGCCGTCACGGCCAGACAGAACATAGGACAGCGTCGATTTACCGGAGCCGTTCGGGCCCATGATCGCGTGCACCTTGCCAGCTTCGACTGTCAGGTTCACACCTTTCAGGATTTGCTTGTCTTCTTCTTCAAGCTTGACGTGCAGGTTTTTGATTTCCAGCATTATTTGTCCTTCCTCATCTTTTTTCCCGCCGCAATCAGAGTGGGCGAGACATAACTTGAACAACCCGCATGAGTGATTTCTTATCAATTGCTTGCGGGGTGACATTAAACTTGGCCATGCGGCCGGTTATCTGCGGGGCGCCGAGGAAATCCTCGACCACGTGATAGGCTTTCCTGTCGATATAATCGTCGAACAACAGTTCGACAGGCTTTTCGGTCATAAAGGCCGTCGCCAGCGCACAGCCAGCACGAAAGCGGCCATCGACAAGGACGACATCCGGCTGCTTGAAGTGATTTTCATACCAGATTTCAAGCGGATAGCGGGGGTAGCGCTTCCATTCGGAATTGTCGGCAGGATGCCCCCATTCCTTGGTCGGGCCGATATCAGCCCAAATGACATCCACGTCGGTCCCAGACGCGGGCGGATTCTGGCGGAAAAAGTCCCGCATCATCGCCGCCCACTGCTGATCCGATTCAACGGAAAACACTGTCTTTCCAGTCATTTCCGAGGCCAGAACCGTCGACCCGCCTGACCCGTATTCCAAAATGACGTCCGCATGACCATAAGCATCGCGCACCAACGCCGCTTCGGCGTCGGGCATCGTCAACTCGGGACGTGCAATGGTATGATCGGCGGCAAAAGTCATTCGGCGGGCTGCGTTTCTTTCAGGTGGTCAATATAGGTCATGATGTGACGACGACGCACCACGTCACGCTTCATCAGGATCGCCAGACAGCGCACGGTCAGATCGTGGCTAAAGAAACAGCCGTCCGCCAACAGCGCGAGATGCTTAAGGTCTTCGGTTTCCCACTGATCAGGATCACGCAAGTCCTTGATAAAAATTGCATCTCCGTCGACCAACTGGCTGCTCACCTCATCGCGCGGCAACGGAATGTCAAAGCCGGATCCCAGCGGAACCTGCTTTGCAAAGGCGAACTTGTGCAGCATGAACCCCTGCTTGCGCAGTTCAGCCATCTGTTCGTCCAGCAGCGGCTGATCCTTATAAAGCGGCATAAAGCCAACTTCGGTCATAACGGCCAAAGCGTTCTTCAGCTTTTTCTTACCGTGTTTGAAAACGGTCAGTTCGCCACCCTGAATGTCGATCTTGAGCAAATCCATATGCTCGATCTCATCCAGATCATCCAAGCGATGCGTGGACATCGGGAAGGTTTCCAGAACGCGGCGCGCGCGGCCCCAGCGGTTCAGATAGGCGAAAGAAGCCGGATCGGGCTCCAACAACGATGTCAGACCGGGCGAATGGCACACGTTCAGAACCGAATCCTTACCATCGCCAATCGCATAAGGCAGATGGCGTTCGTGTTCAGATTCCTGTTCCTTCAGCTTCTCGTAAGCCGACGGCTGCGGTTCAAACCCTGTGACACGCGCGATGCCCGTGTTGACCATTTGCAGATAGTCCGGCGTGTTCATCGGGTTTGACCCGACGTCTACGATCTCGGTCTTCCGTTCTGTATCCAGAATTTTGCTTAGATACGCGAGACGCCTGCGCGTCTTTCTTGGTTGTCTTGCCATGGCCCCACCTTACTCCAGAACAACTGCTGTTCCGGATACGGATACCATGAGCATGGTGTCTCCGACCACTTCATAGTCCAGATCAACACCGACAACCGCTGTCGCGCCCAATTGCAGAGCGCGCGATTTCAGTTCGTTGATCGCCGTATCGCGCGCATCCTGAAGCTTGGCCTCATAGGCGCCAGACCGGCCACCAACGATATCTGTAATGCTAGCAAAGAAATCACGCACAAAGTTCGCGCCCATGATGGCCTCGCCCACAACCAGACCTTTGTAAGCCAGAATTTTATGCCCTTCGACATTGGGTGTTGTGGTGATGATCATCATGGAAATCCCCTGCGCTGCTTAAAGAACCAAAGTAATGAGGGCGGCCACGAACCAGCCCAGCATTCCGGCCAGAACAGCCGTCTTCCAGACCGAGCCCTGAAACAGGCCGCTTGTTTTGCCAGCACGGGCGCGCAGACCGAAACCGATCAGCGACCCGATAAACAGACCCACACCGATACCGGCGCTTTGATTGATGGCCTCTGCCAGCATAATTCCAACCCTGCCTTTGGTTCTCTGAGCAGTGGGCGATTAGCCCACCGACCCTTCAAGCGAGATCGCGACAAGCTGCTGTGCTTCCATCGCGAATTCCATCGGCAGCGCCTGAAGAACCTCTTTGGCAAAACCATTCACGATCAGGGCCACGGCCTCTTCTTCGTCCATGCCGCGCTGGCGGCAGTAGAACATCTGATCGTCATCCACCTTGGATGTGGTTGCTTCGTGCTCGACTCGGGACGAGTTGTTTTTGACCTCGATGTACGGAACCGTGTGCGCGCCGCACTTATCGCCGATCAGCAAGCTGTCACACTGGGTGTAGTTGCGGCTTTCCTTGGCTTTCGGGTGCATTGTGACCAGACCACGATAGGTGTTCTGTGCCACACCAGCCGAAATGCCCTTGGACACGATGCGCGACTTGGTGCGCTTGCCAAGGTGGATCATCTTGGTACCTGTGTCGGCCTGCTGATGGTTGTTGGTGATCGCGATCGAGTAGAATTCGCCCTGACTGTCGTCACCACGCAGGATGCAGGACGGGTATTTCCACGTCACAGCAGAGCCGGTTTCAACCTGTGTCCACATCACCTTGGCACGGTCGCCACGGCAATCGGCGCGCTTGGTGACGAAGTTATAGATGCCGCCCTTACCGTCTTCATCACCAGGGAACCAGTTCTGAACGGTCGAGTATTTCACTTCGGCATCTTCTTCGACGACGATTTCAACGACCGCGGCGTGCAGCTGGGCTGTGTCACGCTGGGGCGCTGTACAGCCTTCCAGATAGGACACGTAGCTGCCTTTGTCGGCGATGATCAGTGTGCGTTCGAACTGGCCTGTGTTTTCCGCGTTGATACGGAAATACGTGGACAGTTCCATCGGGCAGCGAACGCCCGGCGGAATGTAGACGAACGAGCCGTCCGAGAAGACAGCGCTGTTCAGCGTCGCATAGAAGTTGTCGCTGACCGGAACGACCGAACCAAGGTACTTTTTGACCAGTTCTGGATGCTCGCGGATCGCCTCGGAAATCGAACAGAAGATAACGCCCGCTTTTTTCAGTTCCGCTTGGAACGTCGTACCAACAGAAACCGAGTCAAAGACCGCGTCGACAGCAACCTTGCGGCCTTCTGCGGGCGCATCTTCTGCGCCCTCAACACCGGCAAGGATCATCTGTTCTTTCAGCGGGATGCCCAGCTTTTCGTAGGTCGCCAGCAACTTGGGATCGACCTCGTCCAGCGACTTGGGCTTTTCTTCCATGCTTTTCGGACGCGCGTAGTAGTACTGATCCTGAAAATCGATTTCAGGGTAGTTGACCATCGCCCAATCGGGTTCTTCCAGGCTGGTCCAGCGTTCGAACGCCTGCAGACGCCATTCGGTCATCCACTCGGGCTCTTCGTTCTTTTCCGAGATCAGGCGCACGATGTCGGGCGACAGGCCCTTGGGTGCGTATTCCATTTCGATCTCGGTTTCCCAACCGTACTTGTACTTGCCACCAAGGTTGCGCACCTTGTCGACGGTTTCCTGATCGACGCCTTCTTTGACTTCAACGGTGTCCATAGCGGTCATTTCAGAGCCTTCCATCTTATTATCAGCAACCCACCTTAGGCGGCGCGTGCTTTGTGTTTTTCGTACTGACGCGCCCATGCATCGGCAAAGCGCGTGATTTCATCTTCTGTCGTTTGCGGCCCAAGGCTGACCCGAATGGCGCTTGAGGCGGTCGCAACGTCGTAACCCATTGCCGTCAACACACGGCTTGCTTTCACTTTCCCAGAGGAACACGCACTACCCGCACTGATTCCGAAGCCAGCCAGATCCATCTGCATGACTTGCGTTTCCCCCTTCCAGCCCGGAATCGCGAAACATGACGTGTTCGGAAGCCGCGCGCTGGATTTCCCGATAAAAATAGTTTCTTTCGCGCGGTCTGCAATCAGATTTTCTAGAACGTTTCTAAGTTTCTCGACTTCGCCCCAAATTCCAGCATCCAGATCGCGCTGTGCTGCCTCTGCGGCAGCGCCAAAACCGGCAATCCCGATCAGGTTTTCGGTGCCGGAACGACGCCCCATTTCCTGACCGCCACCTTTGATTTGCGACGCGATATCGGTGCCGCGCTTCATCACCAAAGCGCCAATACCCTTTGGCCCACCCAGTTTGTGCGCCGAGATCAGCGCCATGGTGGCCCCGCACCAATTGAAAGCGAACGGGATTTTGCCAAAGGCCTGCGTGGCATCGACCACAGCCAAACCTTGGGGAAGATCCTGCAACACACCGGTTTCCGAATTGGCCGCCTGAAGCGCGGTTTGGTCGGGCGCGTCAACCGTGACGATTCCCTGCTCGGACACGCTTAAAACAGGATCGATCCACGCAGCGACCGCATCATGTTCGACGTCCGCGCCTTTCAGCCCGCGTTCTGCGCACGCCAAAGCCGCCCCCTCGGTCGCGCCGGATACGAAAACAATATCCGCCCCATCCGCGCCAAAAGCCGTCGCAATCTGACGACGCGCGGTTTCGATAACACGCTTGGCCTCGCGCCCTTCAGAATGGACCGACGACGGGTTTCCCACCACATCCATAGCCGAAATCATCGCCTCGCGCGCCTCGGGGCGCAGCGGTGCGGTCGCGTTCCAGTCAAGGTAAGCGCGATTACTCTTCATCGACGATATCGAACAAGGACGGCACCGCAGGACAGGGCACCATCGCGTTGCCCACAACATCCGACAGACGCGTCTGATGCAGGAACACATAGACAGGTGCCGACAGACCCTGCCACAGGCGGTTCGACAACGACTGCGCCTTACTGCCAGACAGACCACCAGACGCACCGGCACCAGTGTGCATCGCATCAACGGTTTCATCGACCGCAGCCAAGATATCTACCACGCGGATTTCTGTTGTCGGGCGCGCCAGTTTGTACCCGCCACCCGGACCGCGCACAGATTGCACCAAATCAGCGCGGCGCAGTTTGACGAACAGCTGCTCAAGATACGGCAAAGACACGCTCTGTCGCTTGGAAATGTCCGACAGCGTCACCAGATCACCTTCGGGCTGCATGGCGATATCGACCAGCGCCACCATGGCGTATCGGCCTTTTGTGCTCAGCTTCATGGCAACACCCCCTTAGCCTTGATGCACTGGCTGATTGACCTTGAACGTTCAACCGCCTATCTGCGTTACGTGATTTCCGGCTTGGCCGGATTTAGAAACGTTCTAAAGTGCTTGAGGAATTTCGTCAACAATTCCCGTGCATATCGTCCTTGAAGGAGCGAACCGCCCTATGCCCGAGGTCATTTTTCCAGGACCCGAAGGCCGCCTAGAAGGCCGTTACCACCCGCAAAAAGATCGCGATGCGCCGATTGCAATCGTTCTTCATCCGCACCCGCAATTCGGTGGCACGATGAACAACAAGGTTGTCTACAACCTGCATTATGCCTTTTATAACATGGGCTTCACGGTTCTTCGCTTTAACTTCCGCGGTGTCGGTCGTAGCCAGGGCGAATACGATCAGGGTGTTGGCGAGCTGTCTGATGCGGCAGCGGCGCTGGACTACCTTCAGTCGATGAACAACAGCTCCAAGCATTGCTGGGTCGCAGGCTTTTCGTTCGGTGCATGGATCGGCATGCAGTTGCTGATGCGCCGTCCCGAGATCACAGGATTCGTTTCCGTATCGCCGCCCGCGAACATGTACGACTTCTCGTTCCTGGCACCCTGCCCGTCTTCGGGCCTGATCATCAACGGAAGCGGCGACCGCGTCGCACCGCCGGCAGATACTGTCGCCTTGGTGAACAAACTGAAGGAACAGAAAGGCATCACGATCACCCACGAAGAAATTCAGGGATCGGGCCATTTCTTTGAAGAGCCGCACATGGACACGATGATCGATACGGTCACCGGCTATGTGAAGCGCCGCCTGACGGAAACCACACGATAAGGGCATCCCATGGCGTCTTTCATCGACGATCTTGCAGACAGTCTGGCCAAGGACACCATCAAAGCGATGGATAAACTCGGCGACGACCGTCTTTATGTAGAAGTCGGGAAAGTCATCGCAGCGGCCTCGACCACTTTGGAAGAGGCCTACCTGACCAACGTTCGCGTGCGGCTTGCCGAACGTCGCGGACGCGAGTTCTTGCTCGATTACGTCAAGAAGGCCGCCAGAGGCGAACTCCCAGAATGAGTTTATCCCGCCTTGACCAGCAAATGGCGTTTTTGGTTGAGGCGGATAAGCTGAAATCCATTGATAGATCGAACGTCCTGATGGACCTCAGTCGCCCCGAAAATGTGGGCGAACACAGTTGGCATTTGTGCCTTTACGCCATGACCCACGCGAATGACGCGCCGGAAGGCACTGATATTCTTCGCGTTATCACAATGCTGTTGTTGCATGATCTGGTCGAAATCGATGCAGGCGATATGCCTGTTTGGCAAAGTCATGATGCAGATCAGCACGCCCGGACCGAACACGCCGCTGCGCAACGCATCTTCGGACTACTACCAGACGACCAAGGCCAGCATTTCTATGATCTGTGGATCGAATTCGAGAACCGCCAGACACCCGACGCCATTTTTGCAAAGCAACTTGATCACTTACAGCCCATAATTCAAGTTTCCGACGCGCCGGTGATGGAGCCGACACACATCCCCATTGCGCATCACACCTTGACCGAAGGCCGCGCCAAGAGATTGGCACATGAATGGCCAGAGGCATTTGACTACGCGCTGAACAGAATTCTAAGAAATGAGCTGAAACCCTCTGATTTTGCTCAAAGAAAGCTGTTCCTGTCCGAAGCAGATCGCTTGAAAAACGTGACCCGTGCGACCACGCTTTGCGATGCTTCGAGGTATGAGAATTCCGCCGAACACAGCTGGCATCTGGCGCTGTACGCCTTGGTTCTGGCCGAACACGCAGAAGACAGTGTTGATCTTCTTCGGCTGATCGAAATGCTGATCCTGCACGACCTGGTGGAAATCGATGCCGGCGACGTGCCGGTTTTCGGCGATGGAAACGCCGATCAACAGGCCCAAGACGAAATCCGGGCTGCCGAGCGTATCTTCGGGCTGCTGCCAGAGCCTATCGGCCAACGTTTCTTTGACATTTGGAATGAATTCGAAGCCATTGAAACGCCCGAAGCGCGGTTTGCCAAATCTCTGGATCGATTACAGCCCCCCATGCAGAACCTGATGTCTGACGGCGTGTCATGGCGGGATTTCAACGTAACGCTGGATATCTTCCACGCTCGAGTCGCCCCGAAAATCGCGTCTGGCGCACCTACTCTTTGGAGGTGGTTATCCCCAAAGGTTGAGGAATGGTTTGTCGTTAACGTAGCGTCATCCGAAAAATAGCAATTCTAAACAGATACTTAGCAACACGCCGTTTGCGCAAGCTGACTATCCTTATGTGATATTTATTCAGGACGCCCTTCGCTTCATGCTTGTTAGCATAAGTAAGGTACTCAGTATTGTTCTAACAAGCTCTGGTGTCACGCAGCCCCCCCTTGATGGCACCAGAGCTGAACAATCCCTGCAAACATCCCTAAAAGTGAAGCGCGCGTCCCCAAGCATCCAGAACGCTTTCGTGCATCATTTCAGACAAGGTCGGATGCGGGAACACCGTCTCCATCAGATCCTGTTCGGTCGTCTCAAGCTTCTGTCCGATCACATAGCCTTGGATCAGCTCAGTCACTTCGGCCCCGACCATATGCGCGCCCAGTAATGCACCCGTTTTGGCGTCAAACACCGTTTTGATGAATCCGTCACCGGCCCCCAAGGCAATGGCCTTCCCGTTTCCAACATAGGGGAAGCGCCCCACACGGGTGTCATAGCCTTCCTCTTTGGCCTGCGCCTCGGTCAGCCCCACGCTAGCCACTTGCGGATGGCAGTAGGTGCAGCCCGCAATCGACTTGGGATCAACAGGATGCGGCGACTTTCCGGCAATGAGTTCGGCAACCATAACACCTTCATGGCTGGCCTTATGCGCCAACCAAGGTGCGCCAGCGAGATCACCGATGGCAAAAACGCCTTCAACACCCGTCCGACAATACGGGTCGGTCACAACATGGGTGCGATCAACTTTTATACCAGCCTCTTCCAGCCCCAAACCTTCAACGTTCCCGACAATTCCCACAGCTGAGATCATGGTATCGAACTCTTCTGTTGTGGATGCGCCATCCTGCGTCAGCGTCGCAACGATGCCGTCTTTGGAACGATCAACCTTCTCGACCAAGGTCTTTTCCAGAATACGCATGCCTTGGGACTGGAACGCTTTTTTGGCAAAGGCCGAAACCTCGGCATCTTCAACGGGCAGAATGCGATCCTGCACCTCGACAACAGTCACTTCGGCACCAAGCGTGTTATAGAAACTGGCGAATTCCACACCAATCGCTCCTGATCCCAGAACCAAAAGCTTTTTGGGCATATGGGGCGGTGTAAGGGCGTGTTTATAGGACCAGACACGATCTCCATCGGCCTCGAGCCCTGGAAGGTCCCGCGCCCGAGCCCCGGTGGCCAGAACGATATTTGCGGCCTCCAGCACTTGTTCGCCATCCGCGCCCTTCACGGCCACTTTGCCCGGGCTCGCCAGACGCGCTTCGCCCATGATCGTCGTAACCTTGTTCTTTTTCAAAAGGTGCCCGACGCCCGAATTCAGCTGTTTCGCGATTTTGCGGCTGCGTTTGACGATGGCGTCCATGTCATAATCGACACCGGACGCACTAAGGCCGAAGTCTTTGGCCGTCTTCATCAAATGGAATACTTCGGAAGACCGCAGCATGGCTTTGGTCGGGATACAGCCCCAATTCAGACAAATCCCGCCAAGGTGTTCGCGTTCGACAACGGCAACCTTCAAACCAAGCTGCGCGCCGCGGATGGCGCACACATAGCCACCCGGCCCCGCGCCGATCACGATCATGTCGAACTTTTCTGCCATTGCTGCCTCCTGACCCTTTCGGATCAGGCTAATACTTTGGTCGCGAGGCGCAATGCCAAACCTGTGCTTTAGGCGTTCTGCAACGCGCGCAGCGTGCTGCCGTAGCCGCCTTCATCGACGTAGGCCTGTTCGCTTTCAGTCATCTGGCGGTCCAGCGCTTCGTTCCGGTACGGGAACCGACCGAACAGGCGAATGACCTCACGATGCGCTTTGGCATGGATCAGGTTGCTTTCGCCGGTTTCGGGCATCCGTTCTTTCATCAGACGAATGCAGCGTTCCTGATCGCACAGATTTTCCGAATGCATCAGCGGAAGATAAAAGAATTGCCGCGCCGGTTCGTCGATCTTCAGATCCCAGCCGCGATGGATGGCCTGCTTGGCCACCGCCAGTGCCATCTTGTCGGAAGAAAAAGCTTTGGCGCTGTCACGGAACATGTTGCGCGGGAACTGATCCGTCAAAATGATGTAGGCCAAAGCGCCCGATGGATACGTCAGCCAAAGACCCCAGCTGCCCTCCATCGCTTCGATCCAGGTTGCCTCGAACTTTTCGACGATTTTCCGATCCAGATCATCATCTTGGATGTACCACTGTTTCTGGTCGACTTCGTCCAACCAGAACTTCAAAATTTCATCAGGCCCCACCAACACAAGCTTTCCTCCACACATGTGCCACCGCTCAATGAAAATGGTGCATCACCCTGGGATGAAATCACAATCAAAAATCATGTCGTGATTTTTCAGTGTCGTGAAAATGTTACGTTCCGGTGTTTTGCGCCTCTTCCTCGGCCGCACTTTCAGCAGCCTCGGTTGCATATTCCTGTGCAAATTCCATCGCAACGACCGTACCTGTAGGCGACATGGGTGCGAACACGCCCGTGTCGTCCGAAGAGATGGCCGGACGGCGGGTCATACGCCAGATCGCGTAGGCTGCCAGCATGAACAAGGGGATCGCAAACAGCAGGAAAAACGCCTGCGGTCCGAAACGTTCCATCGCGACACCTGTCACAACCGGACCCGCCACAGCACCGAGGCCGTTGATAAACAACAAACCGCCGGACGCGCTGGCCATATCCTCGGGCTCAAGAAAGTCGTTCGTGTGTGCAATCAACAGGGCATAAAGCGGGTTGCCCATGCCCCCCATAAAGAAGGCCGCAAGCACGATCAGATAGAATTCGGTGCTGAAGAACGTCGCGATAAAGGCCGCCATAGCACCGATACCGGAAACGGCCCCGATCAGGATACGGCGATCCGACCGGTCCGACAGCCAGCCGATTGGAAACTGGAACACCAGTGCGCCGACATAAAACGCGGCCACAAAGATCGAGATTTGCTGTACGTTCAAGCCAGCCTGCGCGCCGAACACAGCGCTCATGCCGAACTGTGCCGCGAACACACTTCCCGACAGCAACATGCCCACACAGCCCAATGGCGATTTGCGAAACAGATCGATCAGCTTCATCGGCTTGGTCGCATCGAACGCGGGCGTCGGTGACACGGCCAGCAGGATCGGCGCGAAAGACACCGAAACCAGCACCGACGGAATAACGAACAGCAAGAAGCCGGACGGATCGGGAATGTTCAAAAGCCCCTGCGCAGCAATAATACCCACCATCTGGACAATCATATACAGCGACAGCGACTGACCACGAGTTTCATTAGTGGCGGCGTTGTTCAGCCAGCTTTCCGCCGTCACATACACACCGCAAAAACAGAACCCGATCCACACGCGCCCCAGAATCCAAGCCAGCGGGTGCGGCACGGCAGGATACAGGATGATCACAGCAGAGATAAACGACGCCAGTGCTGCGAACACACGGACGTGGCCCACACGGCGGATCATGATCGGCGTCACACGGGACGAAATCATAAACCCGACAAAATAGGCTGACATGATGAACGACATTTCGACCGCGGAAAATCCGGCGGTTTCACCGCGAACACCCAACAGCGAACTCTGAAGGCCGTTGCCCAGCATAAGAAGCATAACGCCCAGCAGAAGTGGCCATGAGTTGCGCAAAACCGTGATCATGTTTGCTCGCTTTTTAGTCTTGAAGTTAGAAGGGGCAGCCTTGGGTAAAAACGCGGTTTTTCAGGCCGAGTTCCGCACCTGCCTGAAAAACAAACACGTAACTTGCTAAAAAACGACCCCTTTTCGGTCAAAAAAGAAAAGAAGGCTTAGACAGCGGAAAGTTTTGAACCGATCGCTCAGCCGTTGGGCAACAACAGCGATGCATCACCATAGGAAAAGAACCGGTACTTTTCGGCAACCGCATGATCATAGATATCGCGGATCTGCTGTGTACCCGCAAAGGCAGAAACAAGCATCATCAGTGTTGATTTCGGCAGGTGGAAGTTTGTCATCAGACCATCTGCTACGCGGAACGTAAAACCGGGGTAGATGAAGATATCAGTCTCGCCACACCAAGGCACAATGGCGCCCATATCCCGTGCCGCCGTTTCGATCAGACGCAGCGCCGTTGTACCAACAGGAATGACACGACCGCCCTTTGATTTGGTCTCGGCGATCTCTGCCGCGGCCTGTTCTGTTACCTCGCCCCACTCGGCGTGCATTTTGTGTTTCGTTACATCGTCAACTTTGACCGGCAGGAACGTCCCTGCCCCGACGTGCAACGTAACATGTGTAAAGCTTACGCCGTGTTCTTTCAGGCGGGCCAGCAAAGCATCATCGAAATGAAGCGACGCTGTCGGAGCGGCCACGGCACCCGGCACACGGGCCCACACCGTTTGGTAGTCTTTCTTGTCCTGCTCATCGGCTGGGCGTTTTTGCGCGATGTAGGGTGGCAACGGCATAGCGCCCGCCTGCCCCAAGGCCGCGTCAAAATCATCCCCAGACAAGTTAAACTTCAAGGACGCCTGCCCATCTGCGCGCGATACGACCGTCGCCGCCAAATCGTCGGAAAACACGATGTCCTCGCCATCCCGTACTTTTTTCAGCGGTTTCACCAGCGCCATCCATGTGCCATCGGCCTGCGGCTCAAGAAGGGTTACTTCCATCTTGGCCTGCGTCGCACCCTCTGGCCCTTCACGGTGCCGTGCCCCGAAAAGCCGCGCGGGCAGCACTTTTGTATCGTTTAGAACCAGCCTGTCACCGGGGCGCAGCCACGTGCAAATATCAGTCACCACGGCATCCGTAATCCCGTCAGGGTCAGAGACCAGCAAACGCGCCGAAGACCGCGGATTTGCGGGCCGCGTGGCGATCAGATCGTCAGGCAGGTGAAAGTCGAAATCGTCAAGTTTCATTGTAACCCTATTGCGACGGCTGTGGTGGTGGCCTGCGAAAGATTTCGCGGAACATCCCCGGTGTGAACACCGAAAGCGGGTTGACTGCAACCGTCGGATTGGATGCCGGTCCGGTCAGATTGAAATTGAATCCGATCAATCCTTCGCCGCGACGTGTGAACAGGCTGCCGATGCCGTTCAGAATGTAGATCGGCGAAAGCACGCCCTGCATATCAAGCTGTTTCGTACCTAGATTGTAGTAGCCATCCATACTGATCCCCATGGAAGGCCCCGTTGCACTGGACTGACTAAGAATAAGTTCGTCCGGTGTTAGCCTGAAACGGGCCTCAACGTTCTGGAAATAGATGCCCGGCCCTTCAAGCTGGTCAATGATGCCCACAACGCTGATGGCATCCAGCAAAGACCCAATAGCAGGCGCGTCCTGAAGCCGCGTATCGGTGACATCAAGCTGACCGCTATAACTACCTTTCTGGCCCCGCACCGGAACAAGTGACAATGTCATATCTCCGTCAACAACGGTTTTCAGAATACCCGTCGCCCGCAGCACATCGCCAAGACTTTTGGATTTCACCTGAACGGCCGTCCCACCTTTTCGCGGCTCGAGTGCGCCGGTCAGCTTTGCCTTGCCCATGCGCGCCTGAAATTCACCGCTGACGCCCGCGCCGATGGTCAGGTTGCTGGTGACATCGGTCAGGCTGATGCCGTTTGCAACGTCCAGACGATCCAGCCGCAGAGAAACCGGCGTTTTCTGCCCGCCTCCACTGCCGCCGTCCCCCCCGAACTGGGCACGACGCATGTCGAGTGTCCCGCCAGTAACCGTGATCCGCGGCGTCGTCCCTTTTCGTGGTTCAAGCGTTACCTTCGCGTCCAGCCAGCCCCCCAACCGTACCCGTTCAAAATCGATGCGTGACGCGGAGCCATCATCGTTGAGGACGATATCAGCCGTGGTTTCCAATCCGCCTGCCGAGAAACTAAAACCATCGATATCGACAGGTTGACCGAGCGTTCCCGAGATACGGAAATCACCAGTCGCCGATTTTGAAAGGCCATATCCTATGGCCGGAATGGACACCCCTATACCCGCCAGATTTGAGCTTAAGGAAAAGCTCGGACGCGCATTTTTCGGTAAGGTCACACTTAAAGCGCCGCGACCTTCGCCGGACAACAGCCCGTTTGGAAGCGACACACCGAACTTGGCGGCATTCGACGCCGTCAAAACGACCTGCCCGTCAATCTGACCGGGGCCTGCGTTCGGCCCAATCTCTTGCGACCACTTTCCATCGAACGGCACACCGTCCAACGTTGCCTTGCCCGAAACTGTGATCTGTTTCTGGGTGATGTCGATATCCAGCGCCTTCGCTCGCAGATCGCGCCCTTTTACCAGCGTGCTACTGCTGGCATTCGTGGCCGTGGCGGACAGGTTCATTTGCATATCCGGCAGCCGCACCCCCTTGACCAATGGCAACGACAGCGTCCCTTTGGCCTGCAACTGTGCATCTACAAAATCCAAGGGCTGGCGAATTTTGCTAAGCAGATTGATCGGCTCGGAATCCAGAAATGAAAACAGCGCCTTGGCCTGACCATTCGCAACAAGAGAAAGCTGCCCCTGCGCAGGTTTGATACGACCGTCCGGGATCACAAATTTGGATCCCGCTACGTTAATCGCCCCGCCGTCTTTCGGCTTTACCACGCCCTCGTCCACCACGACGCCCAATCGGCGGTCGAACAAGGTAAACTGGCCTTTCGCCGCGGTCACTGGCGGCAATGTTTTGGCAAAGCGCACCTGCGCGTCCTGAAAAGCGAAATCCAGGTAGAATTTGGGCTTTTCGCCCTGCCGGAAACGTAGCGCCAGAACGCCGTTGGTGACGTTGCCGGATTGGACATTGGTCATGGCCCAGTTTCGCGTCTTGGGTGACACCTTGACCGGCCAGTAATTCAGAACCTCGGGAGCTTTGGCACGGCGCACACGGCCGTCAATCCGCCCTTCCCATCCGGCTTCACCGACACTAAGCGACCCCTTCGCTGTCAAAGGCAAATCAGGATCCGCGACGCGAATGCGCCCCAGTTCAAGCTTGAACGGTTGAAGACGCAGCTGGGCGTCCACATCGACGCGCGACACAACCAGAGGAATATCAAACACCCCTTCCGCGTCGGCATTCACGTCCGAGATCGAGAACTGGCCTACAAAGGCATCAAGCAGATTATCATCTGTCAACGAGACAGAAACCTGCCCTTCGGCACGGCCCGACCCACGTTCGGAGTCGACATAGATTTCTGTGAAATTCAGGCTCTGGCTGGCGGGCGCATATGAAAAATAAGTACGGGCCGTTTTAAACGCGATCGGCGTGGCGCTATCGCTGGGTTGCAAGACACCTTCGGAGATGTTCAGCGTGGCATCGAGCCCCCCCAATGCGCCCTCACCGTCCAGATACCCGCGCAGCGCGCCCGAAATCGGCGCGCGGATGGTATCCAGCCATGCCAACGCCGGACTTTGAGATGCGATATCCTCGGAAGGAAGATCGGTCACCGAAACTCCGAAGCTCAGATCGCTCTGACCGATCTCGCTCTCTGCGCTAAGCGCAACAGTCGCAACGCCCGTGCCGCCGGTCAAAAGCGCCAGATCGCTGTTCAGGCGCAGGGTACCGTCGCGTCTGGAAATTGAAATCCGGCCGCCGTCAGCCGTCCACCCGCGCCGCGCGCGACGGTCTTCATATCGCAGGGTCACAGCGTTGGCTTCGACCTGATCCAGTTGTGCGAACCGTGGATCGGAGAGCCACGTGTCGATCTGTCCGATCAGCGTCGGCAAATCGGGGCTGTTGACCGCGCCGGAATTGCCCGCAAAGGCAAATTTGCCATCCGCACCACGCTCAAGCGTCAGGAAAACTCCGGTGACCGATGCATCGACCAGCGCAATTTCACGGTGCAGCAACGGCAATGGCGCAACCGCAACTGACACTTCGCTTAGAATGACAGAGGCGCCCGAGGCCGGTTCACCGACTTCGACATTGGTCAGGGTCACGCGGGCGGCATCCTTTGGCGAAATGCGGAAGATCACATCATCAAAGCTAAGCGGAATGTCCGGCGTGGCCCGTGAAACCTGAGCTGCAATCCTGTCCCGCAACCAGTCGGGCGCGACGATGGTCTTTCCGGAGAAATGCCACCCCAATCCTGCAACGGCGACGACCAACATAACCAGAATGCCGGTGACCCAAGCCAATTGCCTGCCTTTTCTTCGGGTTTTGGTCGGTTCAGAGCCTTCGGTCACTGGAAGCCTTAACGGAAAAGATTATTCTTGCGAGAGCGATGGTAAATCACGTTGCCCTGCATCTAAA